>JALTKC010000062.1 GCA_027076245.1 Gammaproteobacteria bacterium | reverse complement strand
GGGATCGAATTTTTGGTATTGGCGGTATGAATCATTTTATGCTGCCCCATACACAGGATGATTTATCTCACCATATTAATTCCGGCCCTTCTACATCGGCCTCCCGTTATGGTTCCTATGCTATGGAAATGCTGATCAATGATATTCTCAAGCATGGTGGACGGAGGGAAAATCTGGAGGTTAAAATTTTTGGCGGTGGTAAAATTTTGCGTCATATGACCGATGTAGGGAGTCGTAATATTAAGTTTGTGGAAGAATATATTGCTCTGGAAGGTATTCCCCTGATTTCAGAAGATACCGGTGATATTTATCCAAGGAAAGTGGTTTTCCATCCCAACAGCGGTAAAGTTAAAGTTAAAAAATTACGCTCACTGCATAATGATACATTGATTAAACGTGAAGAAGAATACCAGCATACCATTGAGGAAAAACCGGCTGCGGGCGATATTGAACTGTTTTAATTTAATACATTCACTCCTTTCCGGAGGGTGTGAAAGGATGAATGCAAGTTAAAGTTAACGATATAAATTATGGCAAAAAAAATAAAAGTTTTAATTATTGATGATTCAGCACTCATCAGGCAGTTGTTACAGGAGATCCTGAGTCAGGACCCAGCCATTGAAGTGGTGGGTACCGCATCGGATCCGCTCATTGCAAGAGATAAAATTAAACAATTACTTCCCGATGTATTAACACTGGATATTGAAATGCCGCGTATGGATGGCATTACTTTTTTAAGGAATCTGATGCGCCTGCGTCCTATGCCGGTCATTATGATCTCGACATTGACCGAAGCCGGCGCGGATGTCACCCTGGAAGCACTGGAGATCGGTGCGGTAGATTTTGTACCCAAACCCAAGCTGGATGTCGCCAGCAAACTGCAGGAATATGCAGACGATATTATCAACAAGGTTAAAATGGCCTCGGTTGCGCGGGTGCGTTCAGGTACAGCGGGTATACCCAGCGTTGATGAAAAACTGTCTGCCGATGCTGTGCTGCAAAAAGCGCCACAGAAATTTCTCAGGACGACTGAAAAAATTATTACCATTGGTGCTTCCACTGGTGGTACAGAAGCCATCAAGGAAGTCCTGATACGCATGCCTTCGAATGCTCCGGCTATTGTGATCAGCCAGCATATTCCAGCGGCTTTTAGTGAACCTTTTGCTAAACGCATGGATGGCTGCAGTGCCATGACGGTGTTTGAAGCCCAGGATGGCCAGAGAATTTTGCCGGGCCATGTTTATATTGCACCGGGCAGTCATCACCTGCTGGTGGAGCGCAGTGGCGCCAATTACATCTGCCGTTTAAATGATGGTCCCCCTGTTAACCGTCATAAACCTTCCGTTGATGTGATGTTTCGTTCTGTGTGCCAGAACGTTGGTCCCAATGCGGTTGGAGCCATATTGACGGGGATGGGTGATGACGGTGCCAGGGGATTAAAAGAACTTCAGGAAGTCGGTGCTTCCACTATTGCCCAGGACGAAAAGTCCTCCGTGGTCTGGGGAATGCCCGGTGAAGCGGTAAAACTGGGAGCAGCAGACTTTATTTTGCCACTGGAAAAAATTACAGATAAATTACTCGAACTGAGTGCAGGATAAAGTTCTGGCTGAAATCAGCAAGCAGACATAAACAATCATTTATAACAATAATGGAGAAATATTATGCCTATTAGCAGTCAGGTTAATAATGATACGGTCAATATTAGTATTGCAGGCCGATTTGATTTTAGTTGCCATAAAGAGTTTCGTGATGCCTACCGTAATACTCCGGCAGGCAGCAGTAAAAATTTTATTATTGACATGTCCCAGACAGAATATATTGACAGTTCAGCATTAGGTATGCTGCTTCTGTTAAGAGAACATGCTGGAAGTGATCAGGGCAGTGTGCACTTAAAAGGCTGTCGCAGTGATGTAAAAGATATTTTAATGGTTTCAAATTTTGACAAACTGTTTGAAATTTCCTGAATGGGTTGAAACAGTCCTGAACTGGATTAAATAGTCATGAACCGGATTAAATAGTCATGAACCGGATTAAATAGTCATGAACCGGATAAAACAGTTAATAAAAAGTAATTAAATGAAAATCCTCATAGTTGATGATGAACTAAGCAATAGAATGATCCTCTCGGCCATTCTTAAAAAAGAAGGCTATACCGTGGTGCCTGCGGTCAATGGTCAGGAAGCCATAGAGGTTTTCCAGCAGGAAGAACCGGACCTGGTGCTAATGGATATTATGATGCCGGTTATGGACGGCTATGAAGCCACCCGGAAAATAAAAGCCTTATCACAGGAGAAATTTACCCCGATTATTTTCCTGACGGCCATGACTGATGAGCAGGCCTTAAGGCGCTGTGTGGATGTGGGGGGTGATGACTTCCTGTCCAAACCCTATAACCAGGTGATCATTAAAGCCAAAATTGATGCCCTGGAAAGAATGAGTCAGCTCTACAATACCGTTTATAAACAGAAACGTGAACTGGTGGCGCACCAGGAGCATGAGAGTAAGGAGCAGGAAGTTGCCCGAAAAGTATTTGACAGTATTTTAAATCCGGGCTGTTTATCTGCGGATAACATTAAGCTGCATTTATCACCCATGTCACTGTTTAATGGTGATGTGGTATTGGCAGCGGTAAAACCAACCGGGGGACTGCATGTTCTGTTTGGTGATTTTACTGGTCATGGTCTGGCAGCTTCACTGGGCGCCTTACCGTTATCCGATGTGTTTTACAGTATGACAGCTAAGGGGTATTCCATACATGACGTGGTGCGTGAAATAAACCGCAAATTAAAACATCAGTTACCCACGGGTATGTTTCTGGCGGCTTGCCTGGTGGAAATTGATACCATTAACAATATTTTAAAATACTGGAACGGAGCCATTCCAGCAGCCTGGCTGCATAAGGGGGATTCCGTAGTGGAATTAAAGTCCCGTCATCTGCCACTGGGTATACTGGATGACAGCAGCTTCAGTGACAAAGTCGATATTATTGAAATTAATGATAATGACAAAGTCATACTCAGTACCGATGGTATTCTTGAAGCAGAAAACAGTTCAGGTGAAATGTTCGGCGTTGAACGCTTTACAGATTGTCTGCAGGTTAATATGAACAAAACAGACAGTGCAGATATTGATCTGTTTGAGCACATCCTGGATACCCTGGAAACTTTTATTCAGGGACAGGAACAGAGTGATGATGTCACACTGGGAGTTATCAGCTGTGATATGGATTATATTAACCAGCTGGCCAGTCAGAGAGGTTCTTATAAAAAGTTTGTACCCACCCATTGGGAATTTGAGTTACTGTTTTATTATGACTGTATTAAGACCATTGATCCGGTGCCTCTAATCAATCAGATTATGGGTGAAATTCAGGGGCATCAGATACAGCAGGATAAACTCAGTACCGTATTAACCGAATTATTCTGTAATGCTCTGGACCATGGCTTGCTTGGGCTTGATTCCAGTATCAAATCTTCACCGGAAGGCTTTATGCAGTTTTATACCGATAAGGAAGAACGACTGAATAAATTAGACAGCGGTTCTATTAAAATTTCAGTAAAAAATATTCCTACGGATACGGGTGGAGATCTGTTTATTATCTTTGAAGACAGCGGCCAGGGGTTTGATGTCAGTTCACTGGAAAAAACACAAACAGATAAGGAGTCCCCTATGTTTTCAGGACGAGGTTTGTCATTGATAAAAAATTACTGTCAGTCCGTCAGTTTTAATGATGCCGGTAATCGTGTGGAATGTATCTACTCATGGTCAAATACCTAAAACCTAAAACCTAAAACCTAAAACCTAAAACCTAAAACCTACCCCCTCAGCAACATGGAACAACTATGTCTAATAACGCAATTGATTTAACCACCCTTAATGAACTAAAAGAAATAATGGGTGATGACTTTTCTGAACTGGTAACGGTATTTATTTCTGACAGTCAAATTCAACTGGATGATTTAAAAGCGGCTATAGAGGCTTCTGACGCGCCAACTATAAGACGTGTTGCTCATACTGTAAAAGGCAGTAGTGCTAATCTTGGTATAGAGACGTTATCATCCATCTGTAAAGAACTGGAATTAAATGCAGCAGAGAATAATATTGAAAATGCAGACGAACTATTCAACTCTATTGTTAAAGAATATAACGACGTTAAAACTGAACTGGAAAAATTAATTTAAACTTGTTTTTTCTGTTAAATGTATAATTTTAATGCATGAAAAGTCCTATAATTTCTAATGGAAATTTGTAACATGCTGATTTGCGGTATATAATTAAAACACTCCATAAACGTTGAGGTGAATAACATGGCAACTGTAAAAAAAGCAGCTAAAAAAACAGTAAAGAAAAAGTCAGCAATGAAAAAAGCCCCTGTTAAAAAAGCAGTGAATAAGAAAAAAGCCGTTAGCAACAAAAAAGCAACCAGCAGAAAAAAAGCCGTTAGCAAGAAAAAAGCCGTTAGCAAGAAAAAAGTCATCAGGAAAAAAGCTGCTGTAAAAAAATCACCTGCTAAAAAAGCATCCGTGAATAACAATGAAATAACTAAAGAACATGCGGCTGCTATCCGTGTTATGGAACGTGCTTCTAATGCATTGGACAAGGCCATTAATTCCGTCAGTGCTGCAGTAGATAAAGCAAAAGCGGCAGCGGATAAAGCAAGAGAAACCAAACGTCCGGCACATATAAATGCTGCAGCAAAAGCTAAAGAAAGAGTAGTTACTTTAAAAGTTAAACAAAAGGAAGCCGCTGACAAGCTTAAAGAGCAAATGGCCGTCGTTAAGGAACATGAACAACAGGCCGTAGAAATGGCTAAAATGGCGGCTGCTAAAACCGCTGCATTAGCGGCTTATGCCATTAAATGGGAAAAGGAATACCTGAAAAAACTGACTCAAAAGAAAAAAGCCCAGGCTAAACGCAAAGCCGCTGCTGCCAAAGCCAGAAAAAAAGCCGCCGCCGCTAAAAAGCGTGCTGCAAAAAACAGCTAAAAAATAACACCCAACCCCAGTTCCCTCTCCCTCCGGGAGAGGCTTAGGGTAAGCTTTTTAGCTTGAAGGGCTCTTAATCTCCAACTCAAACTTAATCGCCTTTAAATACTCCCGTTCCTGTTCCAGATCCACCAGTGTTAATGGATGCTGATCAAAAAAACCTTCCGGAAATACTAACCTGAGTTTCTTTTCACCCGCTTCTGCTGTTATTTCAGGCTGGTTATCTTCACCACGGCCCCTGTGCAATAACACACTTAGACGTAATAGTATGGCCAGGTACATTAAAGACTGGTAACAGTTTTCAGGCAGGGTTTTAAAATCCCGTTTGGGAAATTTTCGACGTTGTGCCCGGATCAGTAAAGCCAGACGGTGCTGCTCTCTGCGGGAAAAACCGGGCAGATCGGAATTTTCTATAATATAAGCACCGTGTTTATGATACTGGTTATGGGCAATGGATAAACCCGCTTCGTGTAACTGGGCTGCCCATTGCAGGGTCTGTTCGCTGTTAAAATGTTCTATCGGCCAGTTGCTCTGCACCTGTCTGTACAGGTTTAATAAGGTCTTTTCAACTTCTTTTGCCTGACGGATATCAATATGATACTGCTTGATAAGATGATTAATGGTTCTCTGGCGAACATCTTCATGATGAAAGCGACCCTGCAGGTCATAAATAACCCCTTCACGTAAAGCACTGTCTGAGGCATTCATAGACTCAATTTTAAGTACCTTAAAGGCGGCATATAAAATAGCGACACCGCCGGCAAAAACAGCCTGACGTTCCTCTGCCAGACCATCAATCTGTAATTTGTTAATGGCTTTCTGTTTGATCATTTCCTTAATCAGCCATTTCAGACCACCAGTGGTTATGCCGGGAAACGGTACAGCTTCTTCCTGAGCATCATTATGTGCACGCAATACTTTACCTATAGCTTTAATGGTACCGGATGCACCGGTGGCATAGGTCCAGCCGACCTTGCGATAGGTGTTTTTAATGGTTTCCAGTTCCAGACGGGCATAGAGTTCTGCAATTTTAAAATTAGTCTCATTCAGTTTGCCGTCTGCAAAAGCTTTTAAAGTCATACTGACACAGCCCATATGCAGGCTTTCTGTATAATCGGGAGTAAAGCCTTTACCAATAATAAACTCGGTACTGCCGCCGCCAATATCGATGACCAGGCGGTTCTGATCGTTTTCTGACTGGCTGTGCGCCACACCCAGATAAATCAGTCGGGCTTCTTCACGACCGGCAATCACCTCAATGGAATGGTTCAGAGAGGCTTCTGCTTTTTGAATAAAACGGGCGCCGTTTTTTGCCTTGCGTAAGGTATTGGTACCTACAATGCGGATGTTTTCTTCCGGTATGTTTTTCAGGCGCTGACCAAAACGGGCCAGACAATCCAGTCCGCGTTGCTGAGCTTCTTTGCTGAGTTTACCTTTTTCATCCAGGCCGGAAGCCAGACGAACCATTTCTTTCATGCGGTCGATGATCAGCAGTTGATCATTTTTAACTTCCGCAACAATCAGGTGAAAACTATTAGAACCTAAATCAATGGCAGCAAAAATATTTTTACTGTTATCTGTAGTAAAGTTATCTATGGTAGCAGGGTTATCTGCAGTCACCGCTGCAGTTACAGAAGGGGAATTTTCATTAGTCATAAGTTTTATTAATGTAAGAGTTTAATCAATTTTGTTAACCCGGATCCGATAAGAGGTATCCAGCTCGGTAAAACGTTTAGTGGAATGGGTATAGCCGTTGTTTTGAGTATTGATCTGATTCATTGCGCCGCCCAGATAAATCCATTCGCCCAGTTTACCCGTGACCACGGTTTCCAGAGAACGCTGATTAATTCTGTCCGGGTAGGCCCGGTTCATTGAACTGTGATAAGGGCGGACTTTTAAGGTAACGGTATCACCATTCAGTGTTGGAAATACCTCAAAGCCTGAGGTGACATCCTGAAACTCCACCGAAGAACCACGTAATAAAGGATATCGCTTATCAGCATAAGGATAATCAGCAGAATAATACGGAACCTTCTGTCCGGTCTGAATCTGAGCCCAGTGGCCGGTGGTTGCCCGGACTTTAAAGGTATCAGGTTGTTCGGTAAAGCCCTGGCGGCGGGTATGAGTGGTTTTAATAACCGTATCGTCTTTTTTATAACGGACACTGGCTGTTGGCCGGTTCTGAGGCGGGGCGGTGCTGATAACTCGGGCATCTCCGGCCTTTATTTTCCCCTCAATACTATGGGCTTCAATATTGCCGCTGCCATCCAGAGTACTGCTGACTTCCAGTACCAGATTTTGTGCAGGTGCATCAATTTCCTTTAACAACTGCTCAATTTCTTTTAGTACCGATGGAGGTGCCTTAACAATCAGGTTATTGTCTTTTGCTGTAAATGTGGCCTGGGCACCATACAGGGGAGCCAGAACAGGAATAAGATTCTGGGCAAACTGATGGGTTTTAAAAACTTTAAAATCGCTGGCAGAAGCGGTCGAGAAAATCAACAGAGCGCAGGCAAAGAAAACACTTAATGTAATGCTTAACTTCGCATAAGAAGA
>JALTKC010000061.1 GCA_027076245.1 Gammaproteobacteria bacterium | reverse complement strand
CCTGGATGTTATGAAGATTTTGAGCACACAGAATGTTTAATAGCATGGGGCTCGAACCTGCCTGAGCAGCACCCTATTATTTACTGGCGTTTACAGGAAGCACAGGAAAAACGTAAGTTTCCCTTAATTGTCGTTGATCCGCGGGTAACCATGCTGGCCCAGAAAGCGGATATGCATCTGGCCATTAAACCGGGTACCGATGTGGTCCTGCTTAATGCCTTATGTCATGTCATTCTTGAAGAAGGTCTGGAAGACCGTTCTTATATTGAGTCGCATACCAATGGTTATGAGCAGTTTGAAAAGCTGGTAGCACAATACGATCCCACTACGGCGGCTGAAATAACCGGTATTGATGAAGATACTATTCGTAATGTGGCCCGTCTGTATGCCAAATCCAATGCCGCTATGAGTATCTGGACTATGGGTATTAACCAGAGTACGCATGGTTCTGACGGTGTCGTAGGTATTAATAATCTTAACTTGGTAACCGGTAATATCGGTAAGCCTGGGGGCACGTCTTTATCCATTACCGGGCAGTGTAATGCCATGGGGACTCGTGAATGGTCATCCTGTTCCGGTCTGCCCGGCTATCGTCTGCTGGAAAATCCTGACCATCGTCAGGAAATAGCCGATTACTGGGGCATTGATCCGGAATTCTTTCCTAAAAAACGCGGTTTAACTGAAACCGATATTTTCCCTGCGATTGAAACCGGCCAGATTAAGGGGCTGTGGCTGGTGGCTACCAATCCCATGACCTCTATGCCTAATACGGCCCGTATTCGCAAAACTCTTGAGAAGCTGGATTTTCTGGTGGTGCAGGATTCCTATGCGGATGTGGAAACCACCCAGTATGCGCATATGTATTTACCGGCGGCCACCTGGGCGGAAAAAGAAGGGGTATTTACCAATACTGAGCGGCGGGTCAATATTGTCCGTCAGGTGGTTAAACCTCATGGCAATTCAAAATCTGATTTATGGATTTTTAATAACCTGGCCAAACGTTTTGAGCAGGGCCAGAGAGTAAAATTCCCCGATGAACCGGAGCAGGTCTTTGAAGAAATGAAACATCTGTCCAAAGGCCGTCTGGTGGATATTTCCGGTATGTCGCATGACAAAATTGAACAACAGAAAGGTATTCAATGGCCTTTTACTGAAGCTATGGCAAAGGGTGAAACGGCTGATAATGCTTCTGAGGACGTACAGCAAACATCAGGCAAAGGTGATCAACGCTTATATACCGACGGCCATTTCAGCTATGCAGACGGCAAGGCTAAACTGATCCCGCTGCCGTTTATTGATAATAATGAAAAGCCGGAAAATGATTATCCCTTCTGGTTAAATACCGGACGGGTGGTTGAGCATTTTCACTCCCGTACCAAAACCGGAAAAATCGGTAATAATAACAAGTACAGTCCCATGCCGTATATGGAAATGAATCCTGATGCGGCGGATGAGCTGGGTGTCGTGCATGGGGAATATGTACGCTGTGTATCCAAACGCGGTGATGCCATTGTTATGGTACAGCTCACTCAGCGGGTGCCCTATAACATGGTGTTTATACCTTTTCACTTCCATGACTGTGTTAATCGTCTGACCCTGGGGCTGTTAGATCCCCATTCCCGGCAACCGGCGTTTAAACAGTCTGCCATTCGGGTTGAAACCATTGAGGATCAGCATGAAGCGGCGCAATTATGTCTTGAATCCAGAGAATTTTAAAGCAGCATGGGAAGGTAGTGAAGAGCAATGTTTCAGATCAGAGATGAAGAAAGACCCTATGCTTTTTTAAGCGATAAGGAAAGCAAAA
>JALTKC010000060.1 GCA_027076245.1 Gammaproteobacteria bacterium | reverse complement strand
GGCGATCATACGCCGGTTGCGCCTGTTTTTCAAGCAAAATTTATTTATCATTTTCTGACAAATAAATTCTCACTCGATTATTTTTTCAGCTTATGCTATACCCTTGCTATAAACATTGACCTCTTACTCAGAAAACGGACATTTCCCATGCCTCCAAAGAACAAAAAAAACAAAAAAAAACCAATTAAACCGGTAGAATTTATCCACAGCAAGCAGGGAATGGATACTGAATCCATTCGGCGAGCCATTGCCGACCGGCTAACCTTTACCATCGGCAAAGATACCCTGACTGCCACTCAGCTGGATTGGCTCAACTCGGTTTCCTATGCCATTCGGGATCGCCTGATAGAACGCTGGATGAATACCATGCGCAGTTATTATGCCTGCGATACCAAGCGGGTGTACTACCTGTCACTGGAGTTTCTAATTGGCCGAACACTGCTCAATGCCATGTTAAACCTTGGCATTGAGCAGGAATGCTGTCAGGTTATGAAAGAGCTCGGGCATGATCTGCAGAAACTGACGGAACTGGAACCGGATGCGGCCCTGGGTAATGGCGGGCTGGGCAGGCTGGCTGCCTGTTTTCTGGATTCTATGGCCACAATGCAACTACCAGGCTATGGCTATGGCATTCGCTATGAATATGGTATGTTTCGACAGGGTATTGATAATGGCTATCAGGTTGAGCATCCAGATAACTGGCTGCGTTACGGCAACCCCTGGGAAATCCCCAGAGCCGAAGTGCTGTTCCCTATTCACTTTGGCGGTGAGGTAATTACTTATCGGGATGAAGAAGGTGATACCCGTTCCCACTGGGTGAATACCGATGAAGTCATGGCCATGGCTTTTGATACCCCAATCCCCGGTTACAATGTCGGGACTGTCAACAATATGCGTTTATGGTCAGCCAAGGCCTCCCGGGATTTTGAACTGCAATATTTTAATGAAGGCAACTATATTAAAGCCGTTGAAGACAAAAACCGTTCTGAAAACCTGTCCCGGGTATTATACCCGGACGATACCACTGAAATGGGGCGTAAACTGCGCCTGAAGCAGGAATACTTTTTTGTCTCAGCATCCTTGCAGGACATTCTGATGCGCTATGAAAAATACCATGATGGTTTTGATGAACTGCCTCATAAAGTAGCCATTCAGCTTAATGACACCCATCCGGCCATTGCCATTGCTGAGCTGATGCGTATTCTGGTGGACATAAACCATCTTGACTGGGATTATGCCTGGGACATTACTCAAAAGGTATTTGCCTATACCTGCCATACCCTGCTACCCGAAGCGCTTGAAACCTGGCCGGTGGCTCTGTTTGAAGAACTGCTACCAAGGCATATGCAGATCATCTATGAAATTAATTTTCATTTCCTGCAGAATGTTAATCATTGTTTCCCCGGTGACGGAGAATTATTAAAAAATGTGTCTCTGATTGATGAAAGCGCTGAAAAACGCATTCGGATGGCGCACCTGGCCATTGTGGGCAGCCATAAAGTCAACGGCGTAGCCCAGATCCACAGTGAATTAATGCAGGACACTATCTTTAAGGATTTTTATCGTCTGTTCCCGGATCGTTTTATCAACCTGACCAATGGCGTCACACCCCGGCTGTGGATCAATCAGGCCAACCCTGCTCTGTCAGGCTGGCTGAGTAAACTGATTGGTACCGGCTGGCAAAAAGATCTACAGAAACTGCGTAAACTGGAAAAATATGCAACCAGAAAAGAGCACCAGGAAGCTTTCTTAAACATCAAACTGCAAAATAAAATTCGCCTGTGTAGAAAAGTCTCTGATGAATTAAAGATAGAGCTGGATCCCACTGCCATGTTTGATATCCAGGTGAAACGAATCCATGAATATAAACGACAGTTATTGAATATACTGCATATTGTTACCCTGTATAACCGGATCCGAAATAACCCGGAACTGGAAGTTGTGCCCAGAGTGGTTATTATTGCCGGCAAAGCCGCACCGGCTTACAGCATGGCCAAGCTGTTTATTAAACTGATCAATGATATTGCAGTGATTGTAAACAATGATCTGCGTATGCATAACAAACTGAAAGTGGTCTTTATTCCTAATTATGATGTAACCAATGCCACCATAATTATTCCGGCAGCGGATCTTTCTGAGCAGATATCAACAGCAGGAACAGAGGCATCCGGTACCGGTAATA
Source organism: Gammaproteobacteria bacterium (assembly GCA_027076245.1). Classification (GTDB taxonomy): domain Bacteria; phylum Pseudomonadota; class Gammaproteobacteria; order GRL18; family GRL18; genus JANELJ01. The sequence continues at coordinate 5,364 of JALTKC010000060.1, read as the reverse complement.
TGAAGCTGGCTCTTAATGGTGCGTTAACGATCGGCACCCTGGATGGTGCTAATGTGGAAATGAAGCGGGAAGTCGGTGATGACAATATCTTTATTTTTGGTCATACTGTAGAAGATCTGGAAACCCTGAAAAGCAATCATTATAACCCTCGCCATTATTATGAGGACAACCCCTTATTAAAAGAAGCTGTTGATCTGATAGGCTCTGATTACTTCTGCCCCGGCGATCCCGAACGCTTTAAACCGGTAGTGGATTCCCTGCTTAACAGCGACCCCTATTTTGTAATGGCCGATTACCAGGCTTATATTGATAAACAACGAGAAGTGGAAGTGCTGTTTCAGGATAAAAGCAAATGGGCCGAAAAAGCCATGCTAAATATCGCCCGCATGGGCTACTTCTCCAGCGACCGAACCATTCAGGAATATGTGGAAAAAGTCTGGGGGTTAGAGGCTGTGGTGCCGGGGAAGTGTGTCTGAGAGGAGCAGCGTTGAGCGTTGAGCGTTGAGCGTTGAGCGTTGAGCGTTGAGCGTTGAGCGTTGAGCGTTGAGCGTTGAGCGTTGAGCGTTGAGCGTTGAGCGTTGAGCGAAAATTTTAAAACAGCTTTTTCTTCAGTCAAGCAATATATCAAAATATTTTGTACTAACTTAAAGATAAATGATATTGCTCTGGCTCTTTCTCAGCGCTCAACGCTCAGCACTATCTTTTCTATCGATTCATTGAATTAAAAAATTCTTCATTAGTCTTGGTATCCTGCATTTTTTCCTGCATAAACTCCATAGCGGAAATTTCATCCATGGGGTGCAGGATTTTGCGTAGGATCCAGACTTTCTGTAGTTCGTCCGGTGCCATTAACAGATCTTCTTTACGAGTACCTGAACGGTTTACATTGATGGCTGGGTAGATACGTTTTTCGGCCAGTTTACGGTTCAGGTGCAGTTCCATATTACCGGTGCCTTTAAACTCTTCGAAAATAACTTCATCCATTTTGGAACCGGTATCAATCAAAGCAGTAGCCAGAATGGTCAGGGAGCCGCCTTCTTCAATATTACGGGCGGCACCGAAGAAACGTTTGGGACGCTGCAGGGCGTTAGCGTCCACACCACCGGTCAGTACCTTGCCTGATGAGGGTATTACGGTATTATAGGCACGGGCCAGGCGGGTAATGGAGTCTAGCAGAATAACTACGTCATGCTTGTGTTCTACCAGACGTTTGGCTTTTTCGATCACCATCTCGGCCACCTGTACATGGCGGCTGGCAGGCTCATCAAAGGTTGAAGAAATGACTTCGCCGTTAACGGAACGTTCCATTTCGGTCACTTCTTCAGGACGTTCATCAATCAGCAGCACCATTAAAAAACATTCAGGATAATTGGCGGCAATGGACTGAGCAATATTCTGCAACATCATGGTCTTACCGGTTTTAGGCGGAGCCACAATCAGGCCACGCTGCCCCTTACCGGTAGGTGCCATTAAATCAATCACCCGGGCAGTAAAATCTTCGGTACTGCCGTTACCCTGTTCCATAATAAAGCGCTCATTGGGAAACAGCGGTGTCAGGTTTTCAAACAATACTTTGTGACGAGAGTTTTCTGGCTCGTCATAATTAATTTTATTGACTTTAAGCAGAGCAAAATAACGTTCGCCGTCTTTGGGCGGTCTGATTTTCCCCGCTACGGTATCACCGGTACGCAAACCAAAGCGTCTTATCTGACTGGGCGACACATAAATATCATCAGGACCGGCCAGGTAGGAACTGTCTGCTGAACGCAGAAAACCGAAACCATCCTGTAAAATTTCCAGAACACCATCGCCATAGATATCCTCACCACTTTTGGCATGCGCTTTGAGGATGGAAAAAATAACATCCTGTTTTCGTGCCCTGGATATATTGTCAATACCCATGTCTTTTGCAATTTCAATAAGCTCGGAAGCTGGTTTTTTCTTTAGTTCGGTGAGATTCATTTTGACCTTTGATTTTGTTTAATTGTTGATTAAATAAACAGATATGTGATTTGTGATATGAGTTTAAATTGTCAGGTGAATGGTTTCTTTATATATTTCTTAAAGAATAAATCTGGAAACCAATATATATAGTTTGTTTAATAACTATTTTTGAAAAATAGAAAATATTTACCTGGTCTGGAATTTATATTGTGAGGCTTAGGTTTTTTCGTTTAATTACGTACTATGAATGGAAAAATAGTTTGAACTGATTTTTTGTTATTAAACCCTGATATTGATTTAGCTGATAATTCACTTGTGCCTCAGCATACTATCCGGGATTTATTTAAATGACTAAATAGTTCACTTCTGACTGAAGCTATTTTTAATCATACATAGTTTTCCTGCACTATCTCATTTACATGTCATTTATATATAAACGTATATGACTATATAACCGTGTAGGAATATTAGGCGAAGTTTAGCCTATCATAATAATTAAGTCCAGCTCTTTTCTTTATATTTCTTTTTTATATTTAAAAGTATTTAAGAAAAAAGCCGGTCAGAATTTTATACTGCAGATATTCAGATATTGCTGTCAATAAAAGCCGTTAACTGTGATTTGGAGACGGCCCCCACTTTAGTGGCTTCAACCTGACCATTTTTATACATCATCAGAGTTGGAATACCGCGAATACCGAACTTGGGCGGTGTATTGGGGTTATCATCAATATTTAATTTGGCAACTTTCAGACGGCCTTCATATTCATCAGATATTTCATCCAGAATAGGGGCAATCATTTTACAGGGTCCGCACCAGTCAGCCCAGAAATCAACCAGCACAGGCAAATCGCCCTGAAGCACTTCTTCATCAAAAGTATCATCCGATACATAAACGATTTTATCGCTCAATTTTTTATTCTCCAAATTAATCATCAGAAATAATGGCCGGTCAGCTGGAACAACCCTGACCTGAATAGCCAGAAAAAAAAGTCAGAATTTTCTTTCACAGGATATGTGAAGGATATAGCCCCATGTCCGATTATTCAAGCACCTTTTTTAATTTATTTGTTAATTTAATCATAAATAATTCTGATAATCCTAAAAAAATTCAGTTGAATCGTAGCGAGAATGTTCAGAGTGCTGAAGATACAAGGATTTACAGGTTATTTTGGCTTTATTCGTAGCCGCCCTACGGGTGAAGTCAAAATGTTCTGGAAAGGCTTGTAGATTCAGTGCTATGGACATTCGCAGTAGGTTCAACTGATTTTTTTTAGGATAATGACTTATCAATCATAATTTACAGGCAAAATTTGTTAAAATGTGCACTTTAAAACTGCATTATTTAACTGAGTCCAGCTTTTGCCCGCATTAAACCCCCGTCAACAACAGGCCGTAAAACATATTGACAGTCCCCTGCTGGTACTGGCCGGTGCCGGTAGCGGTAAAACCCGGGTGATCACCAATAAAATTGCCTATTTAATCCAGGAATGTGGCCATAAAGCCCATACCATTGCCTCTGTGACCTTTACCAACAAGGCCGCAAGAGAAATGAAAGAACGGGTTGCACAAATTATTCCCCGTGCCCAGACCCGTGGTTTACGAGTTTCAACCTTTCATACCCTGGGGCTGAATATCATCAAATCTGAGCTGGGTGTACTGGGCTTAAAAAGCGGCTTTTCCATCTTTGATACCCATGACAGCCATGCTCTGCTGAAAGATTTAATGCGCAGCCATTTTAAAGACGAAGAATTGATCAAGGAGCATTTTGAAGGCATTGCACGACAGATATCCAGCTGGAAAAATGACTGCCTGACACCGGACTTTCTGCTACACCAGCCTGCTGAGGATCCAGCCTGGGCCTATAATGTAAAAATTTATCAGGATTATAATCATCACTTACGCACCTATAATGCCGTGGACTTTGATGATTTGATTATGCTGCCGGTACTATTATTTAAAAAACACCCGGCCATTCTGGAAAAATGGCAGAAACGCATACGTTATCTGCTGGTGGATGAATATCAGGATACCAATACCACCCAGTATGAACTGGTGAAACTGCTGGTCGGTGACCGCTCCTCCCTGACTGTTGTGGGTGATGATGATCAGTCCATTTACTGCTGGCGTGGGGCTAAACCGGAAAATCTGGCACTGCTGGAAAAAGATTTCCCCTCGCTTAAGGTCATAAAGCTGGAGCAAAACTATCGTTCGACCCGTTTAATCCTTAATGCCGCCAATACCTTAATTGCCAACAACCCCCATGTGTTTGAAAAAGCACTCTGGAGTGAACTCGGCCACGGCACCCCCATCCGTATAATGCGGGTGCCCGATGAACATAAAGAGGCTGAACGAGTAGTTTCGGCACTGGTGGCCCATCATTTTCGTTTTAAAAAATCTTATCGGGATTATGCCATTTTATACCGCGGCAACCATCAGTCCCGGCTGTTTGAAAAACAGCTCAGAGAACAGCAGGTTCCCTACTATTTAAGCGGCGGTGTGTCCTTTTTCTCCTATACAGAAACCCGGGACATGCTGGCCTATCTGCGCCTGCTGGTTAATCCCGAGGATGACAATGCCTTTTTACGTATTATTAACACCCCGCGCCGCCAGATCGGCAGTGCCACCATTGAAAAGCTTAGCCACTACTGTAGCCAGGCCGGAACCAGCCTGCTCAACGCCTGTTCTCATCTGGCAATAAAAGAACACCTGCCTGAAAAAGCGGTACAGCGCCTGACAGACTTCGGGCAATGGATGGCACGTATGCAGCAGTCGGCCTGGGAGGACAACCCCATTAAAGTTGTAGAGCAGTTGGTTGTTGATATTGATTACGATACCTGGCTGTTTGAAACCAGTAATAATGAAAAACAGGCAGAAAAACGCATCGAAAATATCAATGAGCTGATTGCCTGGCTGCAGCGCCTGTATGACAATGAGCCGGAAAGTTCTCTGGAAGACCTGGTATCTAAAATGCTCCTGCTCAATATTATGGATCGCCAGGAAGAAGAAAGCGAAGACGATCAGGTGGCCTTGATGACCATGCATGCTTCCAAAGGCCTGGAATTTCCCTATGTTTATATTGTCGGCATGGAAGAAGGCCTGTTGCCTCACCGCACCAGCATTGAAGAAGACAATATAGAAGAAGAGCGCCGGCTCTGCTATGTCGGCATTACCCGCGCCCAGAAAGAACTCACCTTCAGCCTGAGTGAAAAACGCCGTCAGTATGGTGAAATTATTGATACCGAACCCAGTCGTTTTCTGGATGAATTGCCTCAGGAAGATCTGGAGTGGCTGGAAGGTAAACAGAGGCTTGAGGGGGAGGAAAGGAAAGCCTTTGGAAGAGCGAGTATTGCGGGGATTCGGGATATTTTGGGGTAGGAGCGTTGAGCGTTGAGCGTTGAGCGTTGAGCGTTGAGCGTTGAG
>JALTKC010000059.1 GCA_027076245.1 Gammaproteobacteria bacterium | reverse complement strand
TTCATAAATTCTTCTATTTACGAGATTAGAATTCTCCTTCATTTTTAATACTCTAACAAAAAATGCTTAAAATAACATTAAGGATAGTATTAAGCGTTAAGTGCTAAGGGTTAAGGGTTAAGGGTTTAGGGTTAAGAAAAAGCTAAGAGCAAAAAAAAGCCCGTCCAGAGTTTCTGGAACGGGCTTTTTATAAGCATGCTTTAGCTCTTTCTCAACGCTCAGCGCTGCTCTTACCTCTTAAATATGCGTTATATTATTAATATAACTCTGCACATCCTGTTTTGCCGATGCGGCACGACTGTCAATTTCCAGGGCGATTAAATGCGCTCTTTCCTGAAGTTCGCGACGGCTTTCCTGTAAGATATTATCCATTTTAAGGTTAAATGCATCTTCTTGATTATATGCAGACTGTATTTGCATACGCCCCCCTTTATTTTACATTAAATTCTATGAATTATTATTGTAAGAAAATTCTTATACTTTAATACTACCCCCATCCAGAGGATAAGTCGATAAGTACATTCCCTAATACCCCCAGGCTAATTAAAAACGAATGGAAAACTGCAAAGCGAATAGATCCCAATAGCGTTCAGTTTGAGTCCTGTCAGGATTATCTGCGGAGGTTAGCCAGCTGGTGCCATCAATATTATGATATTCTGCTCTTAACATCATGGAGGTATTAATATCCCAGCGTACGCCCAGCATGGCACTTTTTGCAAAGGCCATATGAGCGGGATTACCAATCAATCTGCTATTACTGCCGTTTCTATCATCTCTGTCAGAATAGGTTTCATCATACCGACCATACAACTGCCAGTTATATTTTAATCGATAAGCGGCCTGAATATACCAGCTTTCACTGACTGGAGATACGTCAGAAAGAACGCCAAAATCCTTAAATTCATTTTCCTGATATTTATATTCACCTGTTAGTGTTATTTTTTCACCATTATATTGTGCTGACAAAACATACATATCAAAGTGAGTAGTGCCTTTCTGATAAAGCTCATTGCCTTTGGGATTATATTTAAGTTCTGCATCAGCAAAACTTAATGCATAAATATACTCGCCTCCATTTTGCTCATAAGCTATCTGTGTTAAAAAAGAAGGACTGGAAGCTGACGACTCCAGATCGCCCCGTGGCTCAGGGAGTGGAACTTTTGAAGTCGGAAAAGGAATAATGGCTTTAAGTAACTCATCATTATCATTTCTGGGTACACCATAACTGCTCTTAAGGTAAAAATTGCCATTTTCCATCAAATGTTCCCAGTAAAATTGACCGCCGTCCGAGGACAATAGCAAAGAGCGAGAACGATCATAATAAATCCCCTGAGGTAAAATAATAGAAGGTGTGGTAAAAGCCACATCACGGGTTTCGTTATACAGCCCTATTGGATTCTTTATCCGCCCCAGGCGCAGCCCATAGCGACCTGAAGCATAATTTTTTAAATTAATATCCATAAAGGCATAATCAACATCGACCGTATCATTATCCACTTTACCCGCTTTACGATATAAACCCTGAAAAGAAAAGCTTAAATTATTTAATGGGGTATAAAATAAATTTACTCCCGCCTCTCTTAAATCACCGGTCATTGAATCTTCACTGTTTCCATACATATTATTATCCGAGGTATAAATGCCACTCTGGGTAAAGAAACCATGTACCTGTAGATTCTCAGCCACTTCATAGGCCAGAGCGGAACAGGATAGAAATATACTGATTAAAAATAAATAAAGTCTATTCATAATTTAATTTCCTTATATTTCCATGATATCGCTGAGTTTTAAGATAACCGATACTGCCGGGGGTATCGCTTAACCGCTGCAGCATTTCCTTAAATGAGCTAACTTCTACAGGTGCCTGACCTACACCTGAAAATGTCAGACGATCCCATATTCTTCTAAACTGATGAGGAAACATATTCAGCCTGGATTTGGTAAACAGACGATGTTCAGGTGCATTATCAGGAAGTACAAAGACCTTTATTTTAGTACCGTCAGGCCAGATTGTTTTACGCATAGCAAAAATAGCCCTGATTTCAGCCAGTGAATATTGCTGCTCAGGAACAGAAGAATTGGCATAAATATCAATATCATTATTATCTGCAGATTGACTGATACTATCCGAGGAAAAGGATAAGACAGGAGTGAATAATAGTAAGATTAATAGTAAAAACGGCAAAGGAATCTGCCATTGAAAGTACTTGCCTGCGTTCATACGCATTACAGGTTTTTCTGTGGGAAACAGGTCATGCAGTAAACATAGGCAACAAAAAAGTAAAATACAAGTTGCCCGTCAGTTTTTTTATGTAGATTTATAGTTAACGATACAGTCCTTTAAATCATTAGCCGTCTGTCCGGCAACCAGACAACTTCTGACCTTTTCAGCCTGCTGTAATAATTCTTTTAGGCCCTGAATAATATCCGCCTCAGTTAAATCCTGCTTATGAAGTTTTTTTTCAATGGAATGTTTAAGCTCTTCATCTGAAGCGTCCTGAGCTTCAGACGTTCTGCCCGGCGGGGGGAACTGTTGCAGGCAATTGTCAGTTGTATTACCTTGTTCAAGACATTGAAGGATGGTATTAAGATAACCGATATTTCTGTCAAAGGCAGGTAATAACTGTTGCTTTAACTCGTTAATTTCCGTCTTTCTAAGCTTTATATTGAACTCTGCACCTAATACAGGGGTTGCCGTAAACCCCAGGCAAAGTAAAAGCCACAGCGTAGTAATAAGTTTTAACAAGTTGAATTGTCTCCCATCAGAATTATTAAGCAAGTTCGTCAAATCAGGGAGAAACTCATAGATATACTAAAGAGTAAACAGTGAATATGCCCCGAAAACGACGGTTACCAGAGAAAGTAAAAAGATACCATATTCAAAGAATTTAATAAGTGAACCGGTCATATTTTCCCTTTTCGATTATAATTTTCTACTATATTTATTGTTCTAAAACTAGGGTTTACCCGTACACTATACTTATTCAAGCTAATATTTCAAATACAACTTTATTATTTGTTGATTTTTGTCAATTGACAGCTTATTCACTTATTTTTTCTTCTTATATTCCATCTTTAAAGCCGACTCATTGATATTGACTTTATTATTCATAGTCCCTGATAAATTTGAGCTGAAATCACCCTGAGGATCATTTTCAGGAACACTTGAAAAAAAACGTTTTATAGCAGCAAACACCGATTTGATGCCTCTCCAGAGCTTAGGTAATAACCAGATCATTAATAGAATAAAAAGGATCAATAACACCACAAACAGACCTGGATAGTTAAGCGCAGTCCACAAACCTCCAATCACCGCCAGATCTTCGGCAATAGAAGCCGTCCAGTTGCTTACCGGCTCAGGTGAAGTATTAATCAATACTCTGCTACCGGCTTTAAGTGAGTGTGTGCCTAATGCCATACCTCCACCCAGGATCCCTGCCGCTATACCCGCAGCCGAAGAAACATCACCCACGGCTCCTGCCGCCAGAATGGCCCCGGCAGGAACCCGTACAAAGGTGTGAATTGCATCCCAGCCATTATCAACCCCCGGTACCTTGTCAGCGAAAAACTCCACACAATACATTAAACCCGCAGCCCCAATAACCATTGGATCACTGAGTACTTCCAGTCCGGGAGGTAAATCAACATTACCGGTCGCACCCATAATACCTAGCATTAAAATAGCGGCATACAGATTTATCCCGCTTGCCCAGGCTACTCCCATGCTCATGGCAATGACCGTAACAATCTGGTTATATTCTTCCATTATCCGTTCCTTAAAGAAAAACTGTTTATAGATATGGTTATTAAGCCCTGAAAACTCAAGGGGATTTTAGCTTCCACTCATAAATTGCATTTTGCAATTATTAATATACCTCATTCACAAAAATGAAATAAAAAGCCTACTAAAAACATCCACATTGAATCTGGCTTATTTTTTGCTATTATTTATTAGCAGATTGTACAGTTGTGTGATTGTTTAACCTATCAACACCGGAACTGTCGACATAACAGCCTTAAACGCACAAAAATTATAACAAAACGTAAATACGGTATCCCTTAATGATAAAATATTTTAACAGCTCTTCTTTTCTTTTTAATTTTCTTCTTATTGTAGTTCTTTATATATTACTACCGGATTTAAGCCTTGCTAAAGATGAAACAGATAACACTGTTGCTGAAGAGCCGGAAGTAAAAAAAATAGTCTGGACCGGCTGTGGTATTACTAAAAAAGCCTTTATGTCAGAAATTGCCGCAGCCTATAAAGAAAAATACGGGGTAACCATTGATCTTAAAGGAGGCGGAGCCACTAAAGGTATTCGTTCAGCTAAATCCGGTGAATCTCATCTCGGCGGCACCTGTCGTATCCCCATGCATAACCGGGAAGAAGAAAGCATGTTATTAAAGCTTGTTCTGGTTGCCTGGGATGCCCTGGTGGTTATTGTTAATAAAGACACCCCTATTTCAGACATAAAAAAACAGGAACTCATTGATATTCTGGAAGGCAAAATTATCTACTGGAACGAATTATCCGGCTGGCAGGGTGATAAAAACAGCCGTGAAGAAATTCAACTCTTTACCCGCCGTTCAAAAATTTCCGGTGTAGGCTATACCCTGAGAAAAATGCTGTTTGATGATACGGGTAAGGAGTTTGTTTCTGACAAGTATTTCCCCTCCTCCGGCCCGTTGGAAAAAGCCATTGAAAAAGAAAAATTTACACTTGGGATCACTGGAATTTCCAGTGCCCGCAAACGTAATGTAAAAATCCTCAGCCTGGATGGTATCACTCCTGATTATGAAACCATTAAATCCGGTAACTATACCCTGTACCGACCACTTTATCTGACCTATACCTCTTTATACCGGCTTTCTGAAGCTGAGAAAAAAGAAGTCCGACGTTTTCTTGCTTTTATTAAAAGTGACGAAGCCGCACAGATTATACGGGAAAATCGTGTGGTTCCGTTTAAGGACGGGTTTCGGTTGATGAAGTATCGGAAGGATATTTTTGGGAATTAGAGAAGAGTAGCGCTGAGCGCTGAGCGCTGAGAAAGAGCAAGAGCAAGAGCAAAAGCAAAAGCATATAAGGTAGAGTTATTGGTTTCTTAGTGCTCAACGCTTAGCTCTAAAAAAGAAAAGCCCGAGCCGGTTTCCCGGTCGGGCTTTTCTTTTTTTTACCGCTTGTTTACTAGATCATTAATGGCAACATTAATAAGGCAACAATGTTGATGATTTTGATCATTGGGTTAATGGCAGGACCCGCAGTGTCTTTGTAGGGGTCGCCTACAGTGTCACCGGTTACTGCTGCTTTATGGGCATCAGAACCCTTGCCGCCATAATTACCATCTTCTATGTATTTCTTGGCATTATCCCATGCACCACCACCGGTAGTCATAGATACCGCAACAAACAGACCGGTTACGATGGTACCAATTAATACACCACCTAAGGCTTCTTTACCTAATAACAGACCAACCAGCAGAGGTACAGCAATTGGCAGGATGGAAGGAATTACCATTTCCTTGATCGCAGCTTTAGTCAGCATATCCACGGCTCTGGAATAGTCCGGCTTCTGGGTTCTGTCCATAATACCAGGCATTTCCTTAAACTGACGACGTACTTCCACGACCACAGCACCGGCTGCACGGCCAACGGCCTCCATCGCCATAGCACCAAACAGGTAAGGCACCAGACCACCAATAAACAGACCAATCAGTACCATGTGGTTAGACAGGTCAAATAAGGTTTCACCACCGGTTACTATTTCCAGATTATGAGTATAATCAGCAAACAGTACTAATGCAGCAAGACCGGCTGAACCAATAGCATAACCCTTGGTTACGGCTTTAGTGGTATTACCAACCGCATCCAGAGGATCGGTAATATTACGAATCTCTTCTGGCATATCGGCCATTTCCGCAATACCGCCTGCATTATCAGTAATAGGACCATAAGCATCCAGGGCAACAATAATACCAGTCATAGACAGCATGGAAGTGGCTGCAATGGCAATTCCGTATAAACCGCCCAGTGTGTAAGCACCCCAGATACTGGCACAGATCACCAGCACAGGCGCTGTAGTGGACTTCATGGAAACACCTAAACCAGCAATAACATTGGTACCATCACCCGTAACGGATGATTCTGCAATACGTCTTACCGGTGCATACTCAGTAGAGGTATAGTACTCAGTAATAATAACCATAGCCGCAGTCAGAACCAGACCAATCAGAGAGGAGAAATACAGATTAACTGTTGCAATAGGGGTTCCTGATATAGTAATGCTATCACCCAGCATTTGAGTAGTTACTGGATAGAACGCAATACCGGAAAGTACAGCAGCAACAATCAGACCTTTATACAGGGCGCCCATAACACTGCCCTGGTCTTTCAGCTTCACAAACATAATACCGATAATTGAGGCAATAATAGATACCCCGCCAAGAACCAGAGGATACATTACTGCATCAATACCCGCTTCAGTAGCCATCAAGGCACCTAATAACATGGTAGCAATAATAGTGACCGCATAGGTTTCAAACAGGTCAGCCGCCATACCGGCACAGTCACCGACATTATCACCTACGTTATCAGCAATAACGGCAGGGTTACGAGGATCATCTTCAGGAATACCGGCTTCTACTTTACCCACTACGTCCGCACCAACGTCCGCACCTTTAGTAAAAATACCACCGCCTAAACGAGCAAAGATGGAAATTAATGAGCCACCAAAAGCCAGGCCAACCAGCGAATGGACAGCACTCTCAACAGAAGCTCCCAGCGCAGTTAAAGCAGCAAAATAGCCAGCCACACCTAATAAGGCCAGACCGACAACCAGCATACCGGTAATGGCACCGCCGCGGAAGGCAATCAGAAAGGCAGCAGCCATACCATTATGGGCAGCCTGTGCAGTACGTGAATTGGAACGAACCGAAATATTCATACCAATATAACCGGCCGCACCGGACAGAATAGCACCAATAGCAAAACCAATGGCAGTTGCCCAACCGATGGCTGACAGACCGATAGCCAGAAAGACGACAACACCAACCATAGCAATGGTTTTATATTGACGGTTCAGATAAGCTTGCGCACCCTGTTGAACTGCTTGCGCAATTTCCAACATTGTGTCACTTCCCGGTGATTGAGACATGATCCATTTAATGGATATGATCCCGTAAATTACAGCGGCTATACCAGCTGCAAGTGCAAATAATAGTTCAACAGACATTACGTCCCCCGTTGCTAAAGTTAAAAAACAGAATTCAGAATGAATTCGCGATAATTTTTAAAGATTGTCTATGTGATACGGATTAATTAATCCGTATCACATAGATTGACAAAATAGACTTATGAGTCTAATTCAAAGCCCTCTTATGTTACATTGATCAACATCAATAGGGCTTAATACACTGCAAAAAACTTGATCCTTTTTTTAAATAAGCTATGTTTAAAAATTAGGACAAATTTTTAGCGGTATAAATTTTTTGCAAAAAAAAGGCTGATACTAAAGTATCAGCCTTTCAACTGCTTAAAGTTCAAATTCTGGCAGTTTTTTCTCAACACTCTTATTATCGAGAACGACATACT
>JALTKC010000058.1 GCA_027076245.1 Gammaproteobacteria bacterium | reverse complement strand
ATTACTCAGCCGGGGTAAAATTGAAATTACCAATCATGACGCCCTGGCTAACCTGCTGGTACATTAAGGTTTACAACACTTTCAATATTTCTCTAATTGCACTTATAAGTGACATTGTCACTTAACGCTTTCATTTTATCTGCCACAATATAATCACATTAAAAAGAAAACTACTGGAGCTTATAAAATGAAAAACGTTGGTGGCATCGATAAAATCTTACGCATTATTGTGGGTATTGTCTTAATTGCAGGGGTATTTGTACTGCCTGATGTACTTAATCCATGGGGCTGGATTGGTGTAGTACCCTTATTAACGGGCCTGTTTAACTTCTGTCCAATGTATCCTTTACTGGGTATCAATACCTCAAAAAAATAAAAGTACTGAAGGCTGTCGTTACCTGGAACTCAGGAGGCTCTGGCCAGGTGCTTTTTTTAAAGCCCACAATTCCCCCCCATTGTGCGGCCCTCAGAAAAGCACCTGGCCAGAGCCTTCTGTACGTTTACGGTAAAACTTTACGTTCATTTTGAGGATGTTTATTTTTACAATAGTTCTCAAGACTTTTTTCCAGGGCATTTTCAAGTTGTTCCAGTAATCTCTCTGGAACCGGCTCGCTATTCTTTAACTTCCATTCCTTTACACCATTCAGGCATTGAGCCAACTCCTTAAAGTTTTTATCATGTGTCATAATTCCTGTCTCTGTTATCGGCTTGATCTATGATAGTTTTAACAGTTTAGAGACAGGTTAACCCAGAAATTGAAAGCATTCTTGCCTTTACGCGCCAATTTGTTGTCAATCTGCGCCATTTTCAAATCAGGCAGATATTATTGATTTAAACCACACTGTTTTATGATTTTAGACATAAAGGGTTCAAAGCTTCGAATCTGAGCTTCGACAGCTTTTAAACGGGCTTTATCCTTTAATTTCAGAGCATCTTTTTTTTGCAGATAAAGCTGATAGGAGTGCTTGCTGTCTTCATAAATAGTTCGATTGGATACCCGAGACAGAGCGGACTGAAAACAACTGCAGGCCCGAACCCGCTGAGGGAACAATGTCTGTAACTGCTCCAGACTGGTTATGGGTGACTGCAGTTGTTTGCCCTGCGTATAACAACCCACAATCATTTTAGTACGAATTTTATCAAAAACCTTTTTCTGCTCCATCTGACTGAATTGCTGATCACTGGCAAATACAGACGTACCAGTAAAGCCCGCAAAAATAAAGACAACTACTAAAATGATTTTGTCCACAGTATTAATTTCCTGATAAGATAATTACAAGTTGGTTAGATTTCAGTATAGAACAGTTTAAAGCTTTTAACAGACAGGTTTTAAATAGCCTTTTACTACCCAACAATATTAGAAAAAGCTAAGTTAATGTTTTTTGGTGTATAAGTTGGGGTATATACCTATATAATTTATACCCTCAATCAGTTAATAATACACCTATAATAAACAGGGCTATTAAAGTGACCGCTTACTGAGTAAGGGCTAGTATAAGAGCCAGTACAAGAACCAGTAAGAGTTCACTGAAAGGAATCGGAAAATCAGCCTTAAAAAACATAATAACAATTATTTATTCTCATAAAATTTTCCCGCCAAGTTACTTATTCAATGAGGATAAGGAGTGTATAAAAATGAACTTAAAAAAATACCTTATTACAATTAGTTCAATGGGGGCTTTAATTTTTGCCGGCAGTTTCACCTATGCGTCAGACTGCAGTCAATTATTTAATGCTCAGGATTACAGCTCTGCTCTGCAACAATGCAAATCGGAAGCCCGGCAGTCCAGTGGCCGTGCCAGTTTTTTTCTGGGTCAGATGTATGAAAAAGGTCTGGGGGTAAAAGCCGATTCTGAAAAAGCAGTTAATTACTATCAGCAGGCAGTTCTGGCCAATGATCTGGATTCACAGATTGCCCTGGGACTGTATCATGAAAATAACGAGAATTACCTGTTAAGTCATATCTACCTGACCCTGGCCATAGATAACGGTAGCCTGGGGGCCAGTATAGAGAAAGACAAAGTTGAGCAGAAACTTTCCAAAGATGAAAAGATCCTGTCCAGAGATTATGTTGATCTTGTAAAGTCTGCAATCAATCAACAAAGACGCGTATTTGCCATGAACTAATAGTAACAGCTCTCATCACAATACCCTGAAACCTTACGTGGGCATGATGCCCACGCTCCCTCGTAGTACTTTTCTTTAGCTTTAAATTATTGCAAAATACTATAAAAAAGTACCTGATTACCCTTACCTCAACTCTACATATAAGACTATGAAAAAAGATCAATTTCTGGAAATGATGAACTTTCGTCATGCCTGCAAGGTTTTTGACGAAACTAAAAAAATCTCTGATGAAGACTTCCGGTATATTCTGGAAGCCGCCAGACTCTCGCCCAGTTCTTTTGGCTATGAACCCTGGCATTTTCTGGTAGTACAGGATATGGGACTCAGAGAAAAACTCAAAGAACATGCCTGGGG
Organism: Gammaproteobacteria bacterium; assembly: GCA_027076245.1. Classification (GTDB taxonomy): domain Bacteria; phylum Pseudomonadota; class Gammaproteobacteria; order GRL18; family GRL18; genus JANELJ01. The sequence goes on along the minus strand of JALTKC010000058.1, from coordinate 5,117 downwards.
TGCCCAGGGCACACTGCCTACCGCCAGTCATTTTGTCGTGGCTCTGGCCCGTACCGGCAAAACCACCCGTTATGACAGCGATTATATTGAGCACATGATGGCAGATATTCATCATCTGCCGGAAGATGCCCGCACTAAACGACGCAGTTATTATCAGGCGTTTCAGGAAAAAGACTTCCACCTGCTGGAAAGCAAACGGGCCATATTTGACTGGGCCTGCAAGCAGACTTATATTGCTCTGGCCAATATGATGAATGCCGCCGCTTATATTAAAATTGACAGTTGCCCGGTAGAAGGCTTTGTAGCCGATGATCTGAATAAACTGCTGGCTGACGAATTTAATATTGACACTTCAGTCTTTCAGGCCGCTTATATGGTGGCCTTTGGTTATCGTAAAGATCCTCAGAAAGAAAAAACCCGTCAGCCTCTGGAAGATATTGTCAGCTGGTATTAGTCACCGTTCACACTCACCGGCTGACTACACATACTGACCGGCACAAAACCCGGATGCCCAGGCCCACTGGAAATTAAACCCGCCCAGATGGCCTGTGACATCCACCACCTCGCCAATAAAATACAAACCTTTTACTTTCCTGACCTGCATGGTTTTGGATGACAGTTCTCTGGTATCAAGCCCCCCAACAGTCACTTCGGCTACCCGATAGCCTTCCGTACCGGAAGGTGTATATTGCCAACTCGAAAAAAGTTTAGAAACAGACTCTATATCTTTGAAATTATATTGTTTTACAGGTTTTTCTACAGACTGATCCTGAGTAAATACTTCAACCAGCCTGCGGGGTAATAATCGACACAGAAGTGTTTTTAAGCGGGTATCGGGGTGGTCTTTCTGCTGTTGAGTTAACCAGCGGCTTAAATCCAGGTCGGGCAGTAAATTAATCTCAATACTCTGCCCTTTGTACCCGTAGGATGAAATCTGCAAAATAACCGGGCCGCTCAAACCTTTATGGGTAAACAGAAGATTTTCCCTGAAACTTTTCGTCCCCTCTTCACTATCAAGTGAAACCACGGATTCTACAGCAATCCCGGACAGACACTGCAGGGTTTTAAGCTGAGCCTTATTATGGGTAAAGGGTACCAGACCCGGTCGGGTCGGAATTAGATTAAGTTCAAATTGTTTGGCTATTTTCAGCCCAAAATCACTGGCACCCATTTTAGGAACCGATAATCCCCCGGTAGCGATGACCAGTGATTCAGCCGTAAAACTCTTCTGGCTGGTATGCAGTAAGAAGGTCTCATCACCTGAAATCCGGGCAATGTTTTCAATATGACAGTCCAGAATAATATCCGCATGGTAACGATGGCATTCTGCCAGCAGCATATCCACAATATCCATGGCACTGCGATCACAGAATAACTGCCCATGCTCTCTTTCATGCCAGGGAATATCGTATTCTGCCATCAATGCCAGAAAATCAAAATACTGGTAACGGGACAGGGCTGATTTACAGAAATGAGGATTCTGTGACAGATAATTGTCGGCACTGACATAATAATTGCTGAAATTACACTTACCTCCGCCGGAGATACGGATCTTTTTAGCGGCTTTACTAGCATGATCCAGTACAGCCACTTTTCTGCCCCGTTTAGCGGCCTCTATAGCACACATAAGGCCTGAGGCACTGGCACCAATAATAACCACATCATAGCTATTCATATTAATAATAAAAGCCTGTACAATTTAGCGTTAATTTTAGCGGAATTAGTGTAACAAAAATGATTGCCTATGTCTGATATCGAACCTGCCTCCTCACAACAGCCCAACAGCCTTGAAGATAGAATTATGGAGCTGGAAATTCGCAGTGCCCTGCAGGAAGACACTATTGAACAGCTTAATCAGGTGATTTTTAATCAACAACAGCAGATTGACGATTTTGAACGTCACCTGAGCCATTTAAAGACTCAGTTGTCCAATCTACAGGAAGCCACCGCCAAAGAATCCGAAGAAACCCCGCCGCCTCATTATTAAAACTGCTTCGCTTTTAAAAATTACAGTTTTTTTCTGATTAGTCGCTATACTCTTAATAAATACTCGAATCTTTTCCCTCTCCCTTCGGGAGAGGGTCAGGGTGAGGACAAAGTTTAACTCGTATTTTCAGGACCCGTACTAATGACCATGACATCCAACTCCACTAACCGTCTTGAACTGCTGCTTTTTTATCTGGGAGGCCGACGTCGGTTTGGCATAAATGTCCTGAAAATCAAGGAAGTCATTCCCTGCCCGTCGCTGCATCAATTACCCTCTTCCAATCCCAAAATTCTCGGTGTTGCTGAACTGAGGGATGAAACCCTGCCCATTATCGACCTGGCCAAAGCGGTGGGTGCCACCCACCGTACCTTAACTGAAGAACAGATTAAGCAGGGCTCTGTGATTACAACAGAAATTAACCGGTCTCACCAGGGTTTATGGATCAGCGGTGTTGATAAAATCATACTCTGTGACTGGCAAAATATATCTCCCCCAGCCAAGGGCACAGGAATAGGCAGCTATACTACCGGTGTCACCCTGATTGATGATGAACTGGTGCAACTGCTGGATATTGAAAAAGTACTGGGAGAAGTTCTGGGTCTTGAAGCCAGTCATACAGATGATTTAGATATTCCTAACCAGGAACTTGAGGCAGTATTCGGCAAACTGGTCATGATTGTCGATGATTCCGGCATGGCCATGAAACAGACTATTGCCGCGCTTGACCGTCTTGGTCTACAGCATATTTCGGCACCTGATGGTAAAGTGGCTTTGCAAATTCTGAAAGATTATCAGAACGGCGATCCCCACACTATGGAACCCATCAGTATGATTATATCTGATATTGAAATGCCTGAAATGGACGGTTATACCTTTGTCAGAGAACTGAGAAAACTGCCTAAATTCAAGGATATTCATGTACTGATGCATACCTCTCTCAATGGTAATATCAATATGGAAAATGCCATTTCCTGCGGAGCCAATGATGTATTAACCAAGTTTGTACCTGTGGAACTGGCAGAAAAAATTGTTCAGCATTTAATTAATAAATCTGAAGACTAAAATCCAGAGTTAATTTTAAAAAACACCTGAATTCTGATATATTCTGTCTGTTTCCAACTATTGATCTACAGGTTAAATACTTTATGTCCAAACAGGCAATAACCCCTTCTATTAAAAACCCCATTGTCGTTATTGGTATTGGCGAAATGTCCGGGGTTTTTACCCGCGGCCTCCTTCGAGCCGGTTATCCACTGTACCCGGTTACCCGCGAAATCAGTATTAAAACCATGTCTGAGCAGCTTAAGGAACCTGAAATGGTACTTGTTGCCGTGGGAGAAAGTGATTTATCTCCGGTTCTGGAACAAATTCCCGAACACTGGAAAGACCGCCTGTGTCTGCTGCAGAATGAGTTACTGCCCCGGGACTGGCAGGCTCATAAAATTGGAAATCCAACGGTCATCTCTGTCTGGTTTGAAAAGAAAAAAGGTCAGGATTTTAAAGTACTGGTACCCTCCCCGGTTATCGGACCTAAAGCTGACATTATAAAAGACGCTCTGGCTACTCTTGAAATTCCGGCCTGGATAGTAAAAGACGATCAGGAAATGCTGTTTGAACTGGTGCGTAAAAACCTGTATATACTCACCACCAATATTGCCGGACTGGATATGCTGCCCGGCAGTGATGTTAATGATCTGTGGAATGAAAACCGTGATCTGGCCTTAAAGGTCATTGAAGATGTCCTGACCATTCAGAGCCATCTGACCGGCCAGAGCTTTGATGATGCCGATAGAGAACGCCTGATAGAAGCCATGGTCGAAGCCATAAACGGTGATCTGGCTCATAAATGCATGGGCCGTTCTGCCCCTGCCCGCCTGTCCCGCGCTCTGGAATATGCTAAAGCAAATCATCTGGAAGTTAAGGAACTGGAGCGAATTGCAGCAATACAGCCAGCTGCATAGGATAATATAAGTTTTTACGCGGGCAAGATGCCCGCACTCCCAGGGCAAAAGGGTTAAGGCTTATACTGACCTGGACTTTTATCTGAGCATTTGCGCCCGATAATATTTTAATTCCTCAATGGATTCACGAATATCATCCAGTGCCTGATGAGCCCCCTTCTTGTCCAGTCCATCAAAGACCTTAGGATACCAGCGCCGCGCCAGCTCTTTGAGCGTACTGACATCAAGATTCCGATAATGGAAGTAGGCTTCCAGTTCCGGCATACCACGCACCATAAAACGCCTGTCCTGACAGATACTATTACCACACATGGGTGAAACACCCTTGCCCACATAGTCTTTTAAAAATTCAATGGTCAGACGACTGGCTTCCGCTTCATCCACAGTACTATCCTTAACCCTCTGTATCAGCCCGGATTCCCCATGGTGTTTGGTATTCCACTCATCCATGGCATCAAGTACTGCATCACTTTGATGAATGGCCAACACGGGCCCTTCGGCCAGAATATTCAGCTCAGCATCGGTGACAATGGTGGCAATTTCTATAATTTTGTCCGTATCAGGTTCCAGGCCGGTCATTTCCAGATCGACCCAGATAAGGTTACGTTGATCCTGTGTCATATCTTATCTCTTGAAATTAAACGAATGAGGTATAATATAGTCAAAACAACAGTAATTAGATAGTTTTCATTTTATTATATCGAGCGTTTATGCCCTTATTTACAACACTTTTTCTTATTATGGTTTTTCTGTCGGCCCTGACCCATTTCTGGCTCTCACTCAGACAGATTAAATACGTTAAGCAACACCGGGACAGGGTTCCCGAAGCCTTTGCTGAAAAGATCAGCCTGGCCGATCACCAGAAAGCCGCTGACTACACCATTGCCAAAGAAAAACTGGGCAATATTAATTTATTATTCAGTACCGTACTGCTGCTGGTCTGGACCCTTGGGGGGGGACTGGAGTGGGTGGATCAATATGTCCGCTCCTGGGCACTGTCACCCATTTATACCGGTGTACTGTTTATCCTGCTGATTACCCTTATCTCCTCTGTTCTGGATTTACCCTTAAGCCTGTACAGCACCTTTGTTCTGGAAGAAAAATTCGGTTTTAACCGAACCACCTTTAAAACCTGGCTCAGCGATTTAATTAAACAGACTATTTTAGGT
>JALTKC010000057.1 GCA_027076245.1 Gammaproteobacteria bacterium | reverse complement strand
GGATACTATCAGCAGCCCGCAGGATACCCGGCTGTATTTAAAAAGCCGCTTAAGGCATAAGCCGCATGAAGTCTTTGCCGCTCTGTTTCTGGATAACCGGCATCAGGTGATTAAATTTGAAGAACTGTTTCAGGGTACCATTGACGGCGCCTCGGTATATCCCCGGGAGGTGGTCAAAAAAGCTCTGCAGTATAATGCCGCGGCCATGATTGTCGCTCATAACCATCCCTCTGGAATTGCAGAACCCAGTCAGGCTGATGAAAGTATTACCCGCCGCTTAAAGGATGCTCTGGGTCTGGTGGATATCCGCTTGCTGGATCATCTGGTGGTTGGAGATAATGAAATTATTTCTCTGGCAGAACGCGGAATTTTGTAACGGAAAGCTACCAGGATATTAATCATCCTGGTAGTAATAATCGTATTTATCCAGCACCGAACTCATAAAAGTCCAGGCTTCGTTATAGGACAGACCACTGTCATCAGGGATAATAATTTTGACATACAGTTTATCTTTATAGCGGGCTTTTAAAGCACTGAGTTTTTTATGCATGACGGTCTCAGATATCGTCTGGTAAGGCTCATGATCCGATTGCCGGAACTGGATATGGGGCTTGCCGGCCTGTTTTTCATAACGCACTTCCACCACATACTTGCCGATGGCTGAGCGGGACGGTTTGATCAGTTTATTATACTTGTCCTCCAGCTCTTTATAATCGCCCACCAGCACCGTGTGCTGTTGCTGAACCTCGGCAATCTGGCGTTCATAACGACTGATGCGGTCCTGGTATTGCTGGTTCTGCTGATTCAGTTTCAGCAATTCCTGCTCATGGTTCTGCAGTTGTGCCAACTGCGCCTGTAATTCCTTATCCCGCCGGGACAGGGCAACGGCTTTAACTTCCAGTTTGGTCTTAAGCGCATCCATAGACGTTTCAAGCTGTGCCAGGTGTTGCTGAACCTTTTGTAATTCAGTATCTTTTGCTGCGATAGTGCGTTCCAGCTTACGCTTTTGTTCGTTTAAACGGGTTAAACTCTGATCCTGCTCCATAATCAGTTTATCCCGTTCTGAGGCGCTTTCCCTGGCCTGCATTAATTGCAGACGCAGCATAGACAGTTCGCTTTGAGTCTGGGTCAGGCGCTCTTCCAGAGTGGCTTTTTCTTTGGATGTTTTCTGAAAGACTTCAGTGGTACGCCGCTCTGCTTCAAGTGATTCCTGCAGTTTACGCATAATTTCCTGGCGCTTGTTAAGACTGGCTTCAAGCTCCTGAGAGGTTTTTTGCTGCGCGACCATACTGGCTTTTAATCGCTGAGATATTTTCTGCTCTACCTCGATACGGGTTTTAAGCTCATCCACCAGTTCCCAGTTCTTAACAATTAAAATACTGGTGGTGATTAAAAAAATCATCACCACTACGGTCATAATATCGGTAAAAGACGGCCAGAAAGAATCTTCCACCAGATGCTGATGGTTCTGTCTGAGATCAATAAAGCCGTCATTCATAGCAGCTTACTCACGCTCAGGATGGTTTCTGGTTAGAGGGGTGGTGAGGATGGTCTTCCGGCAGGCGGAAACCCAGCCGCAGCAGTTCCTTAATTTCACTCAGGTCTTCTGACATACCACTGACCCGGTCATCAAACTGAGCGGTGATCTCATTGACTTTAGTTCCCATTTCCAGATACTGCTGCTGGGACAACTGCATATTGGCCGCAGTATGACGCAGGGATTTAATCAGTTCTGCCAGCTGATGCACCATATTCTCACTCTGATGAGAGAAACGAGGCATCAGGTGCTGAGTTGTGACCTGCTCAATGGCACTGAACAGATT
>JALTKC010000056.1 GCA_027076245.1 Gammaproteobacteria bacterium | reverse complement strand
TTATTGCACTGGTTGAATCAAAAACAAAACAGGGACAAGCATCATGAATGAACAGCTATCTGCACCCACACAGCAGTCATTCAGTCCACAGCGTCTTAAAGGTATAGTGCGCAAGGAGTCACTACAGATTATACGCGACCCGTCCAGTATCGCCATTGCTTTTATTCTGCCTGTCGTACTACTGCTGCTTTTTGGCTACGGTGTCTCTCTGGATGCCAAACACGTCCCCATTGGTTTTGTAGTTGATAACCCTGATGCCAATACCCAGTCATTTATCGGCATGTTCAAACATTCCGATTATTTTAAACCACAGCGTTTTATAACCACTCATGAAGCCAAACAAGCACTTAAAGCCCGCAAAATATTTGGTATTGTGCGCTTAAGAAGTGATTTTAGTGACCAGTTGCTGTCTTTTGGTGAAGCCCCTATAGAGCTGATTGTTAATGGGGTGGATGCCAACCAGGCAAGGATAACAGAAGGTTATATTTTAAGTATCTGGCAGCTCTGGATGACCCGAATAGCGCAGGAACAGGGTAAAACCTTGCACATCCCCATAACCATTGAACAGAGAGTCTGGTTTAACCCGGCTTTAAAAAGCCGTAATTATCTGGTGCCCGGTCTTATTGCGGTTATTATGACCTTAATCGGCGCCATGCTGACCGCTATGGTTGTGGCTCGTGAATGGGAACGCGGTACCATGGAAGCTATATTAGTTACTCCGGTACGCTTAAAAGAATTTTTACTGGGCAAGCTAATCCCTTATTTTATACTTGGCATGGGCGGTATGCTGTTATCGGTTGCCATGGCCTACTGGCAGTTTGATGTGCCCTTCAGAGGTAGCTTTATTGTGCTGTTTTTTGCCTCAGCGCTGTTTATGCTCACCTGTCTGGGCCTTGGCCTGTTAATCTCCACTATTACCCGAAGCCAGTTTGTGGCCGGGGAAATTTCTATTCTGGTCAGTTTTCTGCCCGCATTTATTCTGTCCGGTTTTATTTTTGATATTAATTCTATGCCCGTAGCGATCCAGTGGCTGACCCATCTGGTACCGGCCCGCTATTTTGTCGATATTATTCAAAGTATCTTTCTGGCTGGAAATGTCTGGCCGATTATTTTAAAAAACTGTGCTTATTTAATCCTGATGTCAGCCGTATTTTTTATACTGATCATCAAAAAATCTCATAAAAGCCTGGAGTAAATCATAATGCTTTACCAGATTTTAGCGCTTGCTCTAAAAGAATTTCAGGCCATACTCCGTGACCGTCAAAGCCGTCTGGTGCTAATTGGTCCGCCTATTGCCCAGTTACTGGTTTTCGGCTATGCGGCCACTTTTGACCTGAATAATATTCCGGTGGCCATTTATAATCAGGATAACTCTTATCTGTCCAGAGAACTGGTCAGCCATATTACCGGCAGCCCGCATTTTCAGCTGGTTAAAAATATACAGAAAGATGAAGAAATTGCCCCGCTTATAACGACTAAAAAAGCCTTAATGGTCGTTTATATAAAGTCAGATTTTTCTACTGAACAGGCCGTTGATCACAGCTCCAAAGTTCAGGTTATTGTCGATGGTCGAAACTCCAATACCGCCTTACTGTCCTTAAATTATATTCGCACTCTGTTAATCGACTTTAACCAGCAGTTTCTTAATGATCAGGGACAACATCCACCGCCTGCAGTACTGGAAATACGCTCATGGTTTAATCCTAATTTATTATCCCGCTGGTTTATTATTCCCGGTATTGTAGCCCTGCTGACCTTGGTGGTACCGCTAATTGTTACAGCTCTGTCAGTTGCCAGGGAAAGAGAAGCCGGCACTTTTGATCAGATCC
>JALTKC010000055.1 GCA_027076245.1 Gammaproteobacteria bacterium | reverse complement strand
AGCCTGATACTGTTAGCTAACTTTAATCACTGGCCGGATAATGAAGCGACTTTTCAGCATTCTATTTCTACTTATCTTTATGGCACTGGGCGTTGCAATCGCCATAGTTAATGCTGATGAAGTGGTTTTTAACTATTATTTTGGTAGTATAACCCAGCCTTTGTCCATAATACTGGTTGGTGCTATTATGGTGGGTGCCTTACTGGCGACTCTCATTAACAGCCTGGTTATTTTAAGTCTCAGACATCAGTTGCGCCGGGCTCAGCGGCAGATAAAAAAGGCTGAAGAAAGTTCTGTTACCCTGATCGAAGCGACTGATAAGCAGCATTGAACAGCACCTATGCCCAAAATTTATTCAAATGCTCACTAATCCTTAATAAAGGCCTGCCTGTTATATGATCGACAATTCGCCTTTAATTGTTGTTCTTCCCTTTGTTATTCTGGCTTTTCTGTTAGGCATCTTTTTAGGCCGGCGTAAATCTGACAAACAAACTGCTCCAACTTCCTATTCACTGACTTCTGATTATTTTAAAGGTTTAAACTACCTGTTAAATGAACAGACCGATAAGGCGATTGATGTATTTGTCGGTATGCTGGATGTTGGTGAAGAAACGGTTGATACTCATATTGCACTGGGTAATCTCTATCGTCAGCGGGGTGAAGTTGAACAGGCCATTAAAATCCACCAGAATGTCATTGCCAAACCTTCCCTAAGCCTGAATAAGCGTAACGATGCACTGTTTGAACTGGCTAGGGATTTTATGCATGCCGGTTTGCTGGATCGTGCTGAAAATCTGTTTCAGGAATTGCTGAAAAAAGATTCTCATGTTCCTGCTGCACTAAAATATTTATTATCTATTTACCAGCAGGAACACGACTGGGAAAAGGCCATTCATATCGCCAAAAAACTGGAAGCGGCCAGCAATATTTCCTATTCCAGACAGGTAGCCCATTTTTATTGTGAGCTGGCCTTAATCAGTCAGACATCCGGTAATTATAAAGATGCCCTGTTGCTGGTTAAAAAAGCCCTCGGCACAGATAAACAGTCGGTCAGAGCCAGTATTCTTGAAGGTCAGCTAAACCATCAGATGGGTAATTGCAAGGCTGCTACCCGGGCTTATCGAAGGGTAGAGCAGCAGGATCCTGTGCTGCTTTCAGAGGTGCTGGAACCGCTGGTTGAATGTTACAAGGAAATGAAGAAGGGCAAGGAAATAAAAACCTTTCTGGAGCATTCTCTAAAAACCTATGGCGGGATCACTTCAATTATACTGTACTCAGAACGTATTCGTCAGGAGTCCGGTGATAAAGCCGCAGCTCTGTTTGTAGTGGAAACCTTACGTAAAAAGCCTTCAATCCGAGGACTAAGTTATTTAATTGAAATCAGTCTGGATTTCACTAAAGGCACCGCTCATGATAATCTGCTTATTTTAAAGGAAATAACGGATAATCTGTTAAAAGATAAACCGGTTTATCAGTGTGATCAATGTGGCTTTAAATCTAAAACTATGTACTGGAACTGTCCCGGCTGCAAATCCTGGAGCTCTGTTAAACCTATTCAGGGTATTGAAGGGGAGTAAAACTTATTATGAATAAAATATCACCGGTTGTCATTGCTCTGGACTTTAAAGATAAAGCCTCTACTCTGAATCTGGTCAATCAGTTACAGCCTGACTTATGCCGTCTTAAAGTAGGTAAAGAGTTATTTGTACGCTGCGGGCCTGATCTGGTTAAGGAACTTATTGATAAAGGTTTTGATGTTTTCCTCGATTTAAAGTTTCATGATATTCCTAATACCGTTGCTGCGGCCTGTCAGGCTGCCGCTGAGCTTG
>JALTKC010000054.1 GCA_027076245.1 Gammaproteobacteria bacterium | reverse complement strand
GTACTGTTTAAAGAAGGTATAGTAAAAATACCGCCAATGGCCATGGCAATAAGAATGTAGTTAAAACTGCTGATATCCTGAGATGCGGCTACTACAGAACCTGTAAAAAACCCATAAATAATCATACCCGTCAAAAAGCCGGCCAGTGACAGAAAAAACAGAATTCGGGAATAATATAATAATAATAAAGCAATCAGTAATCCGCTGATCTCATTGGGCATAAACATAATAGCCCCAAGAGACTTCAAATAACCGCTGAACCAGTATGGGAAAATACCCAGATCCAGGGAATACATTGGAGTATAAAGAGAAATAACATATAGATTGGTAAAACTCGATGCCGACAGGTAAACCAGGGAACTGACAATAATAAAAGGGATACTCAGAACCTGAAGATTAAATAAATTCTGAAAAATATTGGCGGTTACCAGAGTAACAAAATACGTCAGGGCACCAGCCATCCCCAGCATTAACAGGCTTAAAAAGGATATTTTAAACACAAAACCGATTGCCAGTCCCACCAGTAAGGCATTATAGGCATAGTAACCGGCTTCAATAAAGTCTTGATGATGCCCCAGAAAACGGGCCGTCAGATAAGCAGAAAAAACAGCAAATATACCGGAGAATCCGGCATTGTAATTAATTAATGTTAAAACCAGTAATAAAACACCACAAAAGGTTCTATGAATAAAGAAAATATCAGAATAGCTGTTTGCCAGTGCTTTAAAAAATAGTTTAAAATCACCGGCAGTAACAGCCCTTTGCTTTTGAAGATCAGGCACTTTTATTTATTACTGGCAATATAATTAAGTGCTTCCTGATTTTTGGGCAAATGAAGCAATACCGATTGATAGGCATTAACTGCCGATGCAGTCTGCCCCAGCCGATGACTTGCACGCGCCATATAAAGCAGGGGAACAGCCTGAGTGGGATACCACTGACTGACTTGCCTGGCATGTTCAAGCAATGTCTGCCATTTTTTCTGTCCCGCTTCACTGACCATCAGGCGTAGATGAGCCGTATAGTTAGCAGGAGCACGTTTAAGTACCTTTCGGCTGACTTTGGCAGCTTCTTTCCAGCGCAACTGCGCCAGCAGAGCCATGGCTTCTCCCAAAGGTGCATCCAGTGAGTTTTTGTTCAACTGTGCCGCCTGTTTATACAGACGGATGGCCTGATTATAATTTTTCTGCAAATAGTTCAGCCAGGCCTTGCGCAGAACAATAAATTCAGAATTTTGCGAAGTTTTAAGCGACAAAGCTTCAATAGCCGATAAAGCCTGAGCATAGTCCTGTTTAGCTTCCAGCTGATACGATCTTGCCATGGCTTTCTGCTGGCTAACGGCTTTCTGTTGGCTAACGGCTTTCTGCTGGCTATTAGCTTTACCCAGACTCATGGCATTGACAGTATTGAAAAACAATAAAGCTATAAACGCCGCTTTGAGCAGTACTTTAAATATAAATTGATTCTTTAACATTAAACCACCTCAGTTTTATCATTTACCAGGAAGTAGACAGGCCGGTATAAAAATAGGTGACAGAGTAATCATCCTTATAGGTTTTATCCCGGTAACGCTCATTACCTCCGGATAAGGTAAGTTTGACACTCTCAGTGACATCAAATTCAGCCAGTAAGGAGAACCCGCCGCGCTGTACATCCCCCAGGTTGTAAACCGTAGCCGCATCTCTGTCTACAGCATAAAAACGCTCACCGGTAATAGCCGTGCCTTTAATTTTGGAAAGATTCAGGAACTGTCCGTCAAAAAAATGTGTGAGTGAAACTTCCAGAGCTTTGGCTGATTTCTGATTCTGGGTACGGGCTCTTTTAGATGAGGATATAAGATAGCCGCGCATCTGCAGCCAGTCTTTCTGATCATTAAATGCAAAACCGGCTGTCGGTGTCCACTGATCAATGGTCAGCCCTTTATAGTAATCAGAATTGGCATAACCAAGGTCGACATAATAATTTTTATCATAGGTAATATAAGAGATATGCGGGGCATACACCTTCACATTGTCAGAAATTTTGCTTTTATCATCATTATCAATATGATGAATATCAAAACTGACTGTCAGCAGGCCATTTAGGGCATCCGGACGAAAAGTTTTACGCCCGGACAGGAAAAAGGCATCCTGATCAATGCTTGAACGACCGTAATTTGTTTTATAATCACTGTTTTTTCTGTAGTCATAACTGCTGTTATCATAAACAAAAGTAAAACCATAGGACTCCAGATAGTCCGCACTGACAAAAAAACCATAATTGGACTTTTTATCCCGCTGCCTGGAGTTGGAATAATCTCCGACAGCCCCTTGAATACCTGCCGTTACATCCCAGTCTTCACCGGCAAAACTCTGTACTGAAGCAATACTCACAGCACCTAAGACAAAAGCACTTAAACAATTTTTTCTACTACTGGTTTTTCTAATACTGACTAACATATTTTTATTCCTGATAGATTCCCAAAAATTTTCTAATATTGACATGGAACTTAGTATAGTTTAGAAACTATTGTGCATCAAACCAGAAACAAGATAAATATTAAATATATTTCAATACGTTACAAAACATTACAAAAATTTAATGTTTGAAACATTCTTTTTTATTTTACCTGGCTAAAACATTGCTCACCATTTAACCTAAGTTAGCATTCTTTTTTAATTAACCCATATTTCACCCTGAAACGTCTATACTCTTAGCCTATGACTGAGTCCATCACTGAAAAAACTGACGAACAGCTTATAAAAGACTATGCTGGCGGCAGTCACCTGGCGTTTGAAACCCTGTACAGACGTTATAAAAATCCCATTTACCATTACTGTTTTCGCCAGATCAATACACCGGCTCTGGCTGATGAACTGCATCAGGAGATCTGGTTAAAAGTCATTAAATCTTCTGCGCGGTTTAAACAACAGTCGTCATTTAAAACCTGGCTGTATAAAATAGCACACAATACCCTGATGGATTATTATCGTAAATCAGAAAAGCGTAAACACCTGACAGTTATTCAAACAGATAGCAGAGAACATAATGATAATAGCGGTGAGGCACACATTCAGGAACAACACCAGCCTGATAATACACTACAGAATAAACAACTGCAGAAACTGCTGCTAAACGGTATTGAAGAACTGCCCAGAGAACAGAAAGAGGTTTTTCTGCTGCATGAAAAAAGCGGGTTAAGCCTGCATGATATTGCCCTGGTCACTCAGAGCAGTTTTGAAAGTACCAAAAGCCGTTTGCGTTATGCCGGTAAAAAATTACGCCGGCATCTGGCCCATCATCTGGGAGTCGAATTATGAGCAAGCACACAAAGCATCCTTCCGGAGCCGCTCTGGAAAAGCGCCTTAAGGATGACACCTTTATTTCCGAAGTGTATCAGGATATCCCCTCCCCGGAACCTTCATCTCATCTGGATCAGGCGATTTTGACGGCAGCAGAAAAACATCATCACACTTCTTCATGGTGGCGTCAGCCATCATCCTGGGCAGCCACTTTCGTTATTTTCTCCCTTGTGGGTATGCTGACTTATCATACTCTGGAACAAGAACAGGAACAGGAAAAAGACAGGTCTTCATCAATGGTACCGGTTTATTCACCATCCACTGTTACCACCACTTTATCTGATAAAGTCGGTAAACAGGGTATTTCCCGGGCTAAAGTTGAAGCAGACACGGTATCCACTTCCATACCTGTAAAAGAAAAAACACAATATTTAAACACTCCGGCCCCAAAACCACAGGCAACCGAATTCCGGGCCGGCTCAGCATTTAAAGCCATGCAAAAAAATGATACCCGACAGCTTAACTTTGCCAGGCAACCGATAGCAAGCGAGGAAAATGTTGCAGGAGGAATAGTCACAGAGCAGGCTACACCTGCTTTTTCTTCTGGTCTGAGCGCCGAACAACGACTTAAACAAATTGAACAGTTGATCCAGTCTAGAGATTTTAAACAGGCAGCAGTCCTGCTGCAGCAATTACAGGAAAATTACCCGCAACAGCCGGTGGATCCCGTTATTTTAAAACAACTGGCTCCCTGGCAGAGGACGACTAAACCATGATACACCTGAGTCAGTCCCTGGCCCAATGGCCTGGCGATAACTTTAAAGTTACCCTCAAACAGGAACTTGAAGCACTGCCACCCAGCAGTCTGCCTCTGCATCTAGGTACTCAAAGGGGTGGTCAGGCTGATGATGAAAGTATTTCTGTACTGGTTAATATAGTTAAAGAACAGGCCGATACCATTGAAGTGCACATTGGTGTGTTTTTTTATGAAATTATGGGCGGCTGCAGCTGCGGAGATGAGCCGCCCAGTGAAAATACTTATTGTGAAATACTGGTTATTATTGATAAGGGGACGGCTGAGGCTGTATTTAAGGTACTTGCTGCATGATACCTTATATTGTTATTTTCCCCTAACCCTCTCCCGGAGGTAGAGGGAATGGTTGATACTGAACTCGATTGATGTACATTTCTATTGCCCCTTTCGGCCCCTTTACCATAACCTCTTCCCCTTCTCTTTTATTTAACAGGGCTTTGGCCAGGGGTGAATCCATACTGATTAAGCCCTGTTTCACATCAAACTCATCAGGGCCAACAATACGATACTGTTTTAATTCACCGTCCTCATCTTCCAGTTCAACCCAAGCACCAAAATTGATTTTTTTCTGATCCTCCGGAATACGGTCCACCACGACCATATCTTCCAGCCGTTTACTGAGAAAACGCACCCGGGCATCAATTTCCCGTAATTGTTTTTTGCCATAAATGTATTCAGCATTTTCACTGCGATCACCCTGGGCGGCAGCTTCAGACACCGCCTGGGTCACTTTTGGTCGTTTTACTTTCCATAAATAACGCAGTTCTTCTTCCATTTTCTCCATACCCTCTGGAGTGATGTATTTGGAAGAGGGTTTCCGTGGTGGTCTGTAACGCCCCATAATGATAATTCCCTGCTTTTTTGAGATTTTTTATGATTTTTATTGACTGTTTCTCATTCTTTTCTTACACATAGGGATAAAAATAGCCTAAAATAGGTCTAACTGGTCAGCTATAGTCCAGAAATATCGATCCTGATTGCTATATTCAGCCTTTTTTCATTTAAAACCCTGTAAAGTGCCCTAATATTATAATTAGTGTATTTATTTTATTTAAGAAATTATTTATTTAAGAAGTTATTTTATGTTCAAAATGTGTTATCGCCGTATTAATCAAAACCGTCAACAAGCTATTTTTGCCCTGCTGCTGGCGGTATTTATTCTGCTGCCCGCCTTAAGTTCGGCCAAAGTTTTTAAAAGTGATGAATATATTCATCCCGTGGCTCCGGAAAAAGATCAGGCCAAGCTCAGCTTTGTGATTGCCAAACAATTACAGTACCAGCATTATCGGCAAATGGTTCTGGACGATAAATTATCTGCTAAAGTGTTCGATGCCTTTATTAAATCTCTGGATCCTAACCACACCTTTTTCCTGGCCAGTGATATTAAGGAACTGGAACGTTACCGTTATCAGATTGACAATGATTTTCGCCGCGGCGAATTAAGCCATGCCTTTAAAGCCTTTAACCTGTACCAGAAACGCCATGCCGAACGTCTGGTTTATACCCTCAACCTGCTGGAAAATGAATACGACAAACTGGATTTCAGCAAGGACGAAGAACTGGTTATTGATCGGGAGAAAATGCCCTGGCCAGCCAATCAAAAAGAACAAAATGATCTGACCCGTAAACAGCTTAAAAACCTGATCATCAGCTTTAAACTGGCCGGTAAAGAGGATAAGGAAATCCGTGAGTTATTAATTAAGCGCTATAAAAATCAGCTTAACCGCATTAAACAGACCAATAGCGAAGATGCTTTTCGCACTTATATCAATGCCCTGGCAGAATCCTATGATCCCCATACCCAGTATTTCTCACCCAGAGTATCAGAAAACTTTGATATTCAGATGAGTCTGTCACTGGAAGGTATTGGTGCCATGCTGCAGTCTGAAGACGGTTATACCAAGGTCAAACGTCTGGTGCCTGCCGGCCCCGCTGAAAAAGGCGGGCAGCTTAAAGCCGGGGATCGCATTGTCGGTGTCGGCCAGGGTGTTGACGGCAAAATTGAGGATGTTATCGGCTGGCGTCTGGATGATGTGGTGCAGTTAATTCGCGGTAAAAAAGGCACGGTAGTACGTCTGGAAGTGATCCCGCATAAAAGCAAGGATGATCACAAAACTCGTATTATTCAGATTGTCCGTAATACCGTCAAACTGGAAGAACAGGCCGCAAAAAAAGAAATTATTACGATTGAAAACAACGGCAAAAAACAGAAAATCGGGGTCATAGAAATCCCCACCTTTTATATTGATTTCAAGGGTGCTCAGTCCGGCAAACCGGATTATAAAAGCACCACCCGAGATGTCCGCAAACTGATTGAAGAACTGAAAAAAGAAGGTATTGACGGCCTGGTTATCGACCTGCGCAATAATGGCGGCGGTTCCCTGCAGGAAGTTAATTCTCTGGTGGGTCTGTTTATCAAATCCGGGCCTACCGTACAGGTAAAAGCGGCAGACGGCCGCATTGCCCAGTTGCAGGACGATAGCGATGAGGTGGTTTACAGCGGCCCGCTGGCGGTGCTGGTTAATCGTTTAAGTGCCTCAGCCTCCGAGATTTTTGCCGGTGCAATTCAGGACTATAATCGCGGCCTTATCATCGGCACCCAGACTTTCGGCAAGGGCACAGTCCAGGCTCTGCAGCAACTGGAGCAGGGACAGATCAAACTGACCCATGCCAAATTCTACCGTGTTTCCGGCGGCAGTACCCAGAATCTCGGCGTATTACCGGATATTGATTTCCCGGCTATTTATGATAAGGATGAAATTGGCGAAAGCTCTCTGCCTGAAGCTCTGCCCTGGGATGAAATTTCCAATGCCGATTATAAAGACTACCCTGGCTTTAAGGATGTGTTGCCAACACTGAAACAAAAGCATCAGGAACGCAGTGCCAGCAACCCCGACTTTCGTTATATTCAGGAAACCATTGCCCGTATTGATAAAAAGAAAGACAAAAAAGTGGTTTCTCTGAACCTGTCTAAACGTCAGAAGGAATACCAGCAATCCCGCCAGGAACAGCTGGATATTGAAAATCGCCGCCGTCTGGCCAAGGGTGAAGAGCCTTATAAGAGCATTAAAGAGCTGGACGAAGAGGAAGATGTCCTGGGCCTGCACGAAGATGATGACGAAGAGGAAGAAAAAGAAGATACCGACAGCCGTACCCTGCTGGTAGAAGCTGCGCATATTCTGGCAGATTATATCCAGCTTAAACAGAGTGACCTGGCCAATAAATAACTCCCTTGGAGCGCGGGCACCCATGTCCGCGTTTAACATTTAAAATCAAATCTTTAGCACACCCTTGCGAGTTGTTATTTAATATCCCCCCCCAAGCAACTGAAATAACACCAAATTAAAAAATAATCCGTTTTTTTCTCCAAAATTTCTTGCCCATCGTGAAATTCTGTCCCATAGTAAAACAACCGCCGTAGAAAAAACAGGCTGTTTTTTCTAATTCTAAAAAGGTATTAAACCTTATATATTAAAAATACCGGCGGTGCCAGAACAAAACCAAAGGAGATAGACAATGTTCCATTACACTGAACT
>JALTKC010000053.1 GCA_027076245.1 Gammaproteobacteria bacterium | reverse complement strand
AACCGCCTCAGGACGAGGCATACAGCCGGCAATGTACACATCAACCGGCAGGTATTCATTGAGCACCTTGGCCGTTGCATAGCTTTGCCAGTACATACCGCCATTTACCGTACAGGAACAGATACCAATAACGTATTTAGGCGACTGCATCTGTTCATATGTCAGAATGACCCGCTTGAGGGTTTTAACTGAAACATAACCGGTAACCAGCAGAATATCCGCCTGACGCGGTGTGACCATTGGCTGAATACCCAGACGCTCCATATCAAAACGAGAGGTCATGGCCGGGGGTAACTCAATGGCGCCGCAACCGGTACAGTAATGCAGCATAAACATGGAACGGGACTGACAGAACTGCACCAACTCATCAAATACGCCCGCTAAAGGATTGGTGCGTTTTTTTCCATCTTGTACATTAACAGGAATATTTCCAATTTTGCTCATTTTAATACCAGGTTAATTTAACTGTTTTATTTATACTGACAATATTTAAAGTACAAAAGCTATACCAAGTAACGCCACCATAACCGGCCATTTCCACATAATTCGTACCATATCCTCCGCCCGGTAACGGGGGAACAGAAAAGCAATGAAAATGGGGATTTCGACTACAAAAAATATTTTTATTAAAAACTCAAACCAGTTACTGCCGCCGCCCAGAAATAACGAGGCATATAAAACACTGGCAATATAAAACTGGAAGGACTGCATAACAAACAGGCCGCCCATATATTTACCGCTCATTTCAACCATGGGGCCGGTGGCAATTTCTGCCGGTGCAACGTAGATTTCAAAGGGATGTTTTCCCATCATGCCCTGCAGAGTAAACAGTCCGGCAGCGGCCAGCAGAGGCATTTCAAAAATACCCCATTGATGGGTTTGCTGATATTCAATCATACCGACCAGCGAGGTACTTTGATAATGGGTAGCCACACCAAACACCACAATAATAAAAGGAATATCATAGGCCAGCATCGCCGTTAAGGCACGGGAGATACCAATAGACCCATTAGGATTGGCACATTGCCCTACCCCCAGAGCCAGACCAAGCGAGGGCACCATCAAGACATACGAGAGGGTAATAATACCGCCTTTATCCGCAATACCATTCATTCCTGGTATGGGCAGGAAAATCACCGCCGCAATATAACCTCCCACAGCCATAACAATTCCAATATCATGGATTAAACCATGCGATATCTGGGTTTCTTTACCATACAGTTTAACAATATCATAAACTGGCTGAAAAAATGGCGGGCCTATACGCCGCTGTAAACGAGCCGCCACCTTACGATACATCAGCACCATGAGCAGTCCGGATACAAAAGCAATCAGGGGCATTAATACCATCTGAGGCAATACCTCTGTCAGAGTCAGTTTGTCTGCCAGCCCTGAGTTCAGAAATTCATTAGTCGAATTCATTAATGCAAGCCTCCCTGCGACAGTCCTGATGCAAGTTCTGACCCACCGGAACCCCCTAATACATAATAAAGCGCCAGTACTACAATAATAACCAGCAACATGGCCGGCTGGCTGGAACGGTAAAAGTTTTCTGCGAACTGAGACATAAAGCTCACCAGAGAAACCAGAGCATGCTCCAGTTTAATAAAGATATTACGATACCAGCCGCCAATCAGGTGCATTAAACCCGCATAAAAATGATTGCTGTAATGATAGCGCACTTTGGATGTCAGAAAGTGTCCGCCGGCATAGTTGTCATACTGATGAATATGTTTTGACTTGCCACCAAGGAAATAAAAGATGACCGCACCAATAGCAAAACCGTAGAACATAATGCCGGTGACCCAGATCATATCCAGACCGCCCTGAACCAGTTCTA
>JALTKC010000052.1 GCA_027076245.1 Gammaproteobacteria bacterium | reverse complement strand
CTGTCCGGCATCGGCTGCCGACCAGGAAAAGTCAAATAGCTGTCCCAGGCCAATACGATAAATATCGGCATTACCATTACTTACGGCACCAAGCCGATAGCGGGGTTTGAGTGTTTGCAGGGTAGGGATAACATCATCGTATAAGCTGACCTTATTACGCTCTCTGGCATACAGTTCAAAGGCATCCTGAATAAACTGCTGTTCCTGTTCCGGGTTATAACCCAGCTCTCTGGATAGTTCACGAAAGGATTTTTTGCGCAGCGCAGTCAGATCATGGGCGATATGCTGATGCTGTTCAGCCAGTTTCAGGCGTTTCTGGCGCAGTTCGTTAATGGAGTATTGCTGAGTGATTTCAGGGTGGTGTTGTGCAAACCATTGATACAGACTTTCTTCAGTACGCTGAATAGTGGCCATATTAGGCCAGAGGGTATCATCCAGATCAAAAGTGAGTAATTTTATGGTCATAAATCCATAAACTCTTTTACAAAGAAACCGTTAATTATTATTACTAATAAGAAGTCGTAATAATGAATTATATAGGATTAATACAGACAGGATAAGAAAAAAGAAATGGCGGAACGGACGGGACTCGAACCCGCGACCCCCTGCGTGACAGGCAGGTATTCTAACCAACTGAACTACCGCTCCGAAGTGGTGCGTATTATAAGATACTGAAAAAAAAATACCAGCCCTTTTTTTAAACTTTTTTAAAAAAAGTAAAAAATTAAAATAATTTAAACTTTTTACTCACTATAGCGGATAATGGTATCCTTTCGTTTTGAGTTATTTATGCAGGTTTTCTTATATGACCGACATTATTGTTTCACAACTGTGGATATATCCCATTAAATCTCTGAAAGGCATTTCGGTGGATAAGGTTCAGCTGGAAAAACGAGGTTTTCGTTATGATCGTCGCTGGATGCTGGTGGATAATAATAACCGTTTTATCAGCCAGCGACTTTATCCCGGACTGGCTCTGATTGAACAGGAGTTGTCTGATTTTGGGATCTCTGTGCGGGCGCCGGATATGCCGGTATTGATCATTCCTTATCCTGATACTCAGGTGGAGGTGTATGAAGAAGTCGAGGTTATATGCTGGGATGACCATATTAAGGCTCAGCATATTAATACCGCAATCGATAACTGGTTCAGCGAATTTCTGGATGCCGACTGTCAGCTGGTGTTTATGCCGGAAGACTGCGAACGTCTGGTGGATACGGATTATGCAAAAAATCAGGAAATTACCAGCTTTTCTGACGGTTTTCCAAACCTGATTATCTGCGAAGAATCCCTGCAGGATCTGAATTCACGGGTGGATATTGAGTTGACCATTAATCGTTTTCGGCCCAATATCGTTATTAAGGGCTGTGAACCCTATGGTGAAGATACGCTGGGTCATTTTCAGATTAATGGTATTGACTTTTATGCGGTTAAACCCTGTTCACGCTGTGTTGTAACCACGGTTAATCCTGAAACGGGGGTAAAAGAAAGCAGGGAACCTCTGGCCACTTTGGCAAAATTCCGTAAAAAAGGCCAAAAAGTCTATTTTGGACAGAATCTTCTCCATAAGCTGAATTTAATGACAGATAACACCATTTGTGTGGGTGACCGGCTTGAGATTTTAGAGCCTTCAGAGCCTCTTGAATTAGATTAAATCCAGCTTTTATTTATAATTCAGTTTATCCACAATTCCTGTGGATAACTTTGTGGATAAACCTGGGGTAACCGTCCTGAAGGCTTTAAATAATGACCTTTATGACATTTTGATTACAAATTATTCACTTCATGGAAGTAAAAACAAGTTTTTAAAAAACAATGGGTTATAAAAAATATGCTATTAGGGTATTGACAGGCATTATATTCAAGTGAATGCTAATATAGTTTTTGAAAGTCATGGCATGAATTGTGTAAAACTTTCTTTATTGAACGATAATAAAGGTAAAAAATTGGTATAAAATTAGTAATTTTTAATATTTTAAACCATAAAATAAAACAGAGGCTTGGCTTAATTTGTTAGAGAAGAAATAACAATTTACAGTCTAAGTTTGCTGGCTAAATATGAGCTTAATTTTATCAGGGCAAATGAGTATTTTAATGACGATTGATTCAAACACTGATCCGGCAGAAGGGCTGTCGGTGAAACAACTTGGTTGCGAACGAGGCTATCGTGAACTGTTTACCGATCTGAATTTTCAACTGTCGCCCGGGGAAATTTTGCATATAAAAGGTGAAAACGGAGCCGGTAAAACCAGTTTGCTCAGAATTATTGCCGGACTGGCCTTACCTGTAACCGGTGAGATCCGCTTTAATGGTTATAACTGCCGCAAGTATCGCAGCGAATATAATGAACAACTGGCTTTTATGGGGCATAAACTGGGTATTAAACTGGAATTAACCCCTGTGGAAAATATCCGCAGTTTTTGCAATCTGGGTAAAACCTGTACTCAACAGCAAATAATGGACACCCTGGAAAAAGTCGGCCTGTATGGTTTTGAAGAAATGTACTGCAACCAGCTCTCAGCCGGTCAGAAACGGCGTGTTGCCCTTGCTCAGATACTGCTTTCCCGGACCCGGCTGTGGATCCTTGATGAACCATTTACCTCACTGGATGTCATAGGTGTGGAGCTGTTTTTAAAAATGATCCAGGAACATGTCTGTCAGGGAGGGATGGTCTTACTGACAACCCATCAGGAAGTCAGTTTGAAAGACTGTACTCTAAAATACCTGCAGTTGCCTGACGGCAGTTTGAGTGAGTCGGACAAATAAGTCAATAATAATACTTTGATGTAGCTGATTAAGCATGTAAAATACTTCTTCGATTAAAAATCCCTTATATTTAATAGCCTTACAAAAATTATGACTTTGTATGCGGTATTAAAGCGGCCTGATAAAGGGCGAGAGATTCACAGGCAAGACGTTCGTAAGCAGTATTAGGAACCAATTTGTATAACGCTTTTGTTAATTTATTAAAACGTGATTTACGGCTGGCATTCAGGCATAAGAGTGAGATCCTCAATCCGCTGTTTTTCTTCGTCATAGTGGTCACCTTATTTCCCCTGGGGATCAGCCCTGAAAAACAGGTACTGGCAGAAATTGGCCCCGGCATTATCTGGGTTGCG
This sequence comes from Gammaproteobacteria bacterium, assembly GCA_027076245.1. GTDB lineage: Bacteria > Pseudomonadota > Gammaproteobacteria > GRL18 > GRL18 > JANELJ01. Next base: position 4,537 of record JALTKC010000052.1, on the reverse strand, counting down.
GCATTGCTGGCCTCCATGCTGTCGCTGGACTCCCTGTTCCGTTCCGATTTTGAAGACGGCACCCTGGAACTTATGCTGCTCAGTGAGTACCCTCTGCCCATACTGATCCTGGCAAAAATCGTCGCACACTGGCTGATCACCGGTTTTCCCATCATTGTTTTCTCACCCTTATTAGGTACGGTGATGTTTCTCAGTAACGAAGCCATAGAAACCCTGATGATAACCCTGTTGCTGGGCACCCCGATTCTCAGTCTGATAGGCGCCATCGGCATGGCTCTGGTGGTGGCACTTAAACGGGGCGGAATGCTGCTGTCCCTGCTGGTGCTGCCGCTGTATATTCCGGTATTAATATTTTCTGCCAATGCCGTGGGCAGCAGTATGGCCGGCCTGTCCATTAGTGGACAGCTTTACTTTCTTGCTGCGTTTTTAATTTTCTGTCTCACGCTGGCACCCATTGCCACCTCTGCTGCTTTAAGGGTAAGTCTCGAATGATGAAAGCCATAATGAAGTTTATCTACCAGTTTGCTTCCCCCAGGCATTTTTATCGCCTGTCGGGAAAAATCATCCCCTGGTTTGCCTGGCTGGCGGCCATTCTGTTGATTGTCGGCAGTATTGACGGCCTGTTTTTTGCGCCGGTCGATTACCAGCAGGGAGACAGCTATCGTATTATCTTTATTCATGTCCCGGCTGCCTGGATGTCCATGTTTATCTATATGGTTATGGCCACCTCAGGCGCCATTGCCCTGATCTGGAAAATCAAACTGGCTGATGTTATTGCCAGCAGCAGTGCACCCATTGGTGCGGCTTTTACCTTTCTGGCGCTGGTGACCGGTTCTATCTGGGGCAAGCCCATGTGGGGAACCTGGTGGGTATGGGATGCCCGGCTGACATCAGAATTGATATTGCTCTTCCTTTATTTAGGTTATATGGCTCTGGAATCCGCCATAGAAGATCCCCGCGCTGCTGCCAGAGCCTGCGCCATTCTGGCCATTGTGGGTGTGATTAACATCCCGATTATTCATTATTCCGTGGAATGGTGGAATACCCTGCATCAGGGCGCCACAGTCACCAAGCTGGATAAACCCTCCATTCATATCTCCATGTTAATCCCGTTATTATTAATGGCGTTAGGATTTAAACTTTATTACGGTGCTGTGGTCTTAATGAGAGCGCGTAATAAAGTGCTGGTAACGGAACAGAATAGCCGCTGGGTAAAAGAAATTATAGGATAACAGAGATTAAGAATATCTCTATAATGTAGTCTGCCGGAGGGCTTTTGTGGGGTTTCGGCAGCAGGGACAATAAATTGCTCCTGCATTTATTGCATTTCCGCCATCCGTGGCGGTCACGCTGCCGAAAAGCCTCCATGGATGGATTCACGGCGTCCCCACAAAAGCCCTCCGGCAGACGGAATGGTAAATTTTATACTGACTAACATTATATTCTTAGCTTAATTTAACAAAGAATATCAGTATCTTATTAAAGAGTATGTAATCATGATGGAAATGCTTCAAATGGGAAAATACGGTGCCTATGTCTGGTCTTCCTACGGCCTGGCACTGATTGTTATGGGCTATGTTGCCTTTAAGCCCCTGCTGGATAAAAAAGCCATATTTAAGGAACTGTCCATGAAGTACCGTCGTGAATCCCAATCTAATAACAGGCAGGAACAGGCATGAACCCGAAACGTAAAAACCGACTGATACTGGTACTGCTGATCCTGGCCGGAGTCGGCGCAGCCGTCACCCTTGGGCTGAAAGCACTGGATCAGAACTTACTCTACTTTTTCAGTCCGACTCAGGTAAAAGCTGGTGAGGCACCCATTGACCACTCGTTCCGTCTTGGCGGGCTGGTGTCAAACGGCAGTGTACAGCGGGAAAATGACGGTCTGACCATTCACTTTGATATTACTGACGGAGCAGAAACCATTGCTGTAACCTATACCGGTATTCTGCCCGACCTGTTCCGTGAAGGGCAGGGCATTGTGGCCACCGGAAAAATAGACGGCTCCAGCAAAGATGGCAAAACCCATTTTATTGCTGAAGAAGTACTGGCCAAACACGATGAAAATTATATGCCGCCGGAAGTACAGGAAGCACTGGATAAGGCGCATGAAGACGGCAAGAAAAAACTGGCTGACAACGCTGTTAAAACCGCCGCAAAAGCTGCCGTACAGGGAGAGAATGCACAATGATACCTGAAATTGGTAACTTCTCCCTAATCATTGCCCTTGGTGTTTCGCTGTTTCTGGCTACGGTACCTTTATACGGTGCCCAGAAAAATAATCTGCAGCTTATGCAGTTTTCCCGTTATGCAGTGGTGGCTCAATTTTTCTTTATCCTGGTGTCATTCCTGGCGCTGGTTTATTCCTTTGCCATTGATGATTTTTCCGTCCGTTATATCGCTACCAATTCCAACTCCGCGCTGCCGATGATCTATAAAATTTCAGCAGTCTGGGGTGCTCATGAAGGCTCCTTCCTGTTATGGCTGTTAATCTTATCCCTCTGGTCTATGGCCGTGGCTTATTTCAGCAAAAGCCTGCCTATCAGCATGACCTCCCGGGTACTGGCGGTGATGGGGATGCTCAGTATTGGTTTCCTGTTATTTATTATTTTTACCTCTAATCCGTTTGAACGCCTGTTTCCTGCACCCATGGACGGCCGGGATCTGAACCCCTTATTACAGGATCCCGGTCTGGCCATTCATCCGCCCATGCTCTATATGGGTTATGTGGGTTTTTCTGTAGTATTCAGTATTACCATTGCCGGGCTGATTTCGGGACAACTGGATTCCGCCTGGGCCCGCTGGTCACGCCCCTGGACAGTCATTGCCTGGGTATTCCTGACACTGGGTATCGCACTGGGCAGCTGGTGGGCCTATTATGAACTGGGCTGGGGCGGCTGGTGGTTCTGGGATCCGGTAGAAAACGCCTCCTTTATGCCCTGGTTAATCGGTACTGCTCTGTTGCATTCACTCATTGTGACGGAAAAGCGAGGTGCCTTTAAAAGCTGGACGGTATTACTGTCCCTGATGGCATTTTCTCTGAGTCTGCTGGGTACCTTCCTGGTGCGTTCCGGGGTGCTGGTGTCCGTACATGCGTTTGCCTCAGATCCTACCCGCGGTTCCTTTATTCTGGCCTTCCTGGTGCTGGTGATTGGCGGTTCTCTGATGCTGTATGCGATTCGTGGTGCATCCATGAGCGGCGGTGGTCATTTCAATCTGTTCTCCAAGGACACCTTTATGCTGCTGGGTAATATACTTTTGTCCGTGGCCTGTGCCATGGTGTTATTAGGTACCTTATACCCATTACTGGATCAGATGATTGACCTGGGCAAACTGTCTGTCGGTGAACCCTATTTTAATGCCGTGTTTGTACCCATTATGCTGCCGGCACTGGTGATTATGTCCATGGCACCCTTAATGCGCTGGAAAAGTGATCGCTTTGATCGGGTCTTTAAACAGATGCTGCTCCCTCTGGCTGTCGCCCTGTCTGTAGGTATTGCCCTGTTCTTTATTGAAAAAGGCTCGGTTATGATATCCATCAGCATTGGTCTTGCGGCACTGATTGTCTCCAGTGTGGTCATGAGTTTTATTAACCGGGTTAAAAGTAAAAGTGTGGGTTCAGCTCTAAAGAAAATCCCTTTGTCATTTTACGGTATGAATCTGGCGCATATCGGCGTGGCGGTATTTATTGTAGGGGTAACCTTTACCGAGTCCATGAGTCTGCAGAAAGATCTGCGTATGGAGCAGGGTGATACCATCAGTCTTGGTGGTTATGCCTTTACTTTTGAAGGTGCCAGCAGTCACCAGGGGCCTAACTATATCGCCTATGAAGGCGCTGTCAGTATTATAGACCCGGATGGTGAATCCATTGGTGTTCTGACCCCGCAGAAACGGGTTTATCAGGTGCGCGGTATGCCCATGACTGAAGCCGGTATTGATGCCGGACTGTTCCGGGATCTTTTTGTGGCCCTGGCCGAGCAACTGGAAAACGGTGCCTGGAGTTTAAGAATTTATTACAAGCCCTTTATTCGCTGGATCTGGCTGGGCTGTATTTTTATGGCTTTAGGCGGTTTTATTGCCGTTATGGATAAACGTTATCGTCTGAGGGTTGCAAAATGAAAAAACAGTTTATGACCCCCCTGATTATTTTCGGGCTGCTGGTGGCACTGCTGGTGGTGGGGCTTATCAAAGCCAAATACGTGCGTGATGTACCGTCACCTTTAATTGGTAAACCAACGCCGGTGTTTAATATACCAGTGGTTGAAGATCTGCAGAAGAACTTTAATAGTGAAGAATTAAAAGGCCAGGTATCACTGGTGAACATCTGGGCGTCCTGGTGTGCATCCTGTCGGGCAGAACATCAGGTATTAAACTACGCTGCTCAGAAAAAAGGTATGAAAATTTACGGCATTAACTATAAAGATGAGCTGGCTGATGCCCGGCAATGGCTGGCTTCCCGTGGTAACCCCTATGTGAAAAGCGCTTTTGATAAAGAGGGTCTGTTGGGTATAGACTGGGGCGTTTACGGGGTACC
>JALTKC010000051.1 GCA_027076245.1 Gammaproteobacteria bacterium | reverse complement strand
GTGATTCCTACCAGAATGCAGAATTAGTAGTGGTCAATACCTGCGGGTTTATTGATGCCGCAGTGGAAGAGTCACTGGATGCCATTGGTGAAGCGCTGGCGGAAAACGGCAAGGTTATTGTCACTGGCTGTCTGGGTGGTAAAGGGGATATTGTTAAACAGACTCATCCCAATGTTCTTGCAGTAACAGGCCCCCATGCCCTGGAAGAAGTTATGGAAGCCGTGCATGAGCATATCCCCCCGCAGCACGATCCCTACACCAGCCTGATCCCCGAAGGCGGTATTAAATTAACGCCCCGGCATTATGCCTATTTAAAAATATCGGAAGGCTGTAATCACAGCTGCAGTTTCTGTATTATTCCTTCCCTCAGAGGACGACTGGTCAGCCGTCCTGTGGGTGAAGTCCTGCAGGAAGCTGAAAACCTGGTGCATGCTGGTGTTAAGGAACTGCTGGTGGTGTCTCAGGATACCTCGGCTTACGGCTTAGATGTTAAATACCAGACTGGCTTCTGGCAGGGACGTCCGGTAAAAACCCGTTTTAGGGAACTGGCCTCAGCTCTGGGCGAGCTGGATGCCTGGGTACGTATGCACTATGTTTACCCCTATCCTCATGTCGATGATGTGATCCCCTTAATGGCCGAAGGCAAGATTCTGCCTTATCTTGACATCCCCCTGCAACATGCCAATACCGATATATTAAAAGCCATGAAGCGGCCAGCCAATACTGAAAATATGCTCCAGCGTATTGCCTCCTGGCGAGAAATCTGTCCGGATATTACCTTAAGAAGCACCTTTATTGTCGGCTTTCCCGGTGAAACTGAAGCCCAGTTTGAAGAATTGCTGGAGTTTATCGAACAGATCCAGTTTGACCGAATTGGGGCATTTAAATATTCAGCTGTAGAAGGGGCTGCCGCTAATCAGATTGCTGAGCCAGTGCCGGAAGACGTTAAAGAACAACGACTGGCCCGCTTAATGGAACTGCAGGCGGAAATCAGTTTTAACAAACTGCAGAAAAAAATTGGCCAGACTATGCGGGTACTGATTGACAGTATTGATGAAAAAGGCGTGGTGGCACGCAGTGCAGCCGATGCGCCGGAAGTAGATGGTTTGGTGTTTATTGATGCTCTGGAAGATGAAGCACTGGATCAAACCGCCGGCCTGAACGCCGGTGATTTTGTTAATGTTAAAATTATTGATAATAGTGAACATGATCTCTGGGCCGAGCTCTTATAACAAGCGCTTATAATAAGCATTTATAATCTGATATGACAAAAGATACCATCTATGCCCGGCCACTGGATAAACTGGTGGATTTTAATTTTGATGAACGGGTGGCCAGGGTTTTTCCTGATATGATTAACCGCTCGGTACCCGGTTATGCCAGTATTGTGGCCATGACCGGGATACTGGCTGCCGAGTTTTATCAGAGTAGCAGTGTTTGCTATGATCTGGGCTGCTCTCTGGGTGCGTCGTCTTTATCTATGGCCAAAGCCATTAATGATCCTTCCGTCAGTATTATTGCCGTGGATAATTCTCAGGCCATGCTCAGTAAGGCGGATGAATTATTGGCCCCTGAGATTAAACAGAAAATCCGTTTTGTCTGTGCAGATATTAATGACATTAATATCCGCAATGCTTCCATTGTGGTTATGAACTTTACTCTGCAGTTTATAGAGCCAGAAAAACGTGCACCATTATTATCAAAAATTTATCAGGGTATGCAGAGCGGCGGTATTCTGATTTTAAGTGAAAAGCTTAACTATAAAAATGAGCAGGAACAGCAACTATTAATTGACATGCACCATTTCTTTAAAAAAGCCAATGGCTATTCGGATATGGAAA
>JALTKC010000050.1 GCA_027076245.1 Gammaproteobacteria bacterium | reverse complement strand
GTGGGGGATATTCCACTGGTTGTTTCAGGTTCCCGGGTTCAGGGTTTATCATGGGATGATTCTTTCTGTTTATTTTGGTATGTATTTCGGCCTCTGGACACTGGGGATAAATATCCTCAAAAGAGCAGGGATACCTCTTTACATGATTTCTGCTTCATTATTATGGATATTCATTGAATACATGAGGGCCCATGCAGGCTTTCTTGCAATACCCTGGGCAACCCTTGCGCAGAGCCAGTACCGGAACCTGCCTGTATTGCAGATTGCTTCCGTTACAGGAGAATTCGGTATCTCCTTTCTGGTCATACTGTTTAATCTTGCCCTTGCAGAGTCTTTAATGAGGCGGACGATGAGACCTGTGGTAATTACAGCCATTGTTATAATCCCGGTTTTTCTATGGGGGACTTTACAGATAAATCATGCTGGTTCCTCGCAGAAAAAAATATCCATTGCAGTGGTACAGCCTGCGATACTCCCTGAGGAGAGAGCCTCTGAGGAAGGATTGGCGAATTCCCTCTCCAGGCTTGAACATCTCACGGAAGCAGTAATCAGTTTAAAACCGTCATTGATTGTCTGGCCCGAGACTGCCATAAAGGCCACGCTTCCGGTACTGATAATCTCTCAAGGGCAAAAAAACTGGTTAATAAATACAGGATCCCCATATTGACGGGCATTTCAGTAACTGAAAAATTCTCCAAAAAAACACCGGGCGGATTCCAGATATCTGATCGCTTATACAATTCCGCCTTTTTGCTTACCACGGGACGGAAACCGGTTTCACCTTATAAAAAAATGATCCTCGTCCCCTTTGGCGAGTATCTGCCTTTACAAAACATGATAAAATGGCCTGACTGGATTATTAAGGACCCTGTAAATCTCACACCAGGGAATAAGCACATGATTTATAATCTTGATTCCATAAGAATAGGACCGATAATATGCTGGGAAAACATGTTTTCCGATCATGTGAGAGGGCTTGTACAAAAGGGGGTGGATGTTGTAGTGCATCTGACAAACGATTACTGGTTCGGCAAAACGGCTGCTCCTTTCCAGCATAATATCGCCTCTGTAATAAGGGCCGTTGAAAACAGGATTCCCATAGTCACAGTTTCAAACACAGGGCCCTCAGTGGTGATAGATTCTGTGGGAAGGATCACAAAGAGATCGAGAGGGTTTTTCGCTGAAGAATCATTCAGTACAAACATTGCAATCTCAGATGTGTCAAGTTTTTATACCAGGTATGGAAAAGTGTTTGTTAAAGGAACCCTTCTGTTTTTCGTTATTCTGCTGTCTCAATGCAGGAGGAGCCCTTTGACTTTAAATAGAGGGTTGTTTGTAAGATCAAGCAAATCAACTGAACAGGTGATGTTCAGGAAAAATCAGGGAGGTAGAGATGAGACTTATTAATATTATAACAATGTTTTTCCTTATGGTTGCATTTTTTCCGCCAGGGACGGCAAAGGGTGCGACTCTTGACAGACAGGGAGCAGCACCGGATATTAACTGCAATACACCTGGTTCCAAAAAACATACTTATTATTCAACAAAACACCTCTATGAATTTAACGGTACATGTATGAGTGGTATGACGGTATATTTGTACGAAGCATCAGGCTCGTGGATTGCAGGCGGAATAACCTCAGAGGCTGTAAAATATTATGATGCAACTAATAAAGCGGTTGGTTCTATCAATGCGACGTTTTACTGCCAGAAGGACCCGTGGTTATTCAGTGATGCTACCTGCTCGATGACAAACATAGCCGCCTCGCCAAATTCCCTTCTTTCCCTGATATGGGAAGGTGAAGACTTGTTGCATGCTCCAAAACCTTTAAGTTTCAATGTATACTCAGAATC
>JALTKC010000049.1 GCA_027076245.1 Gammaproteobacteria bacterium | reverse complement strand
TGCAGGACAGTAATTATGTACAGAAGCGTGATTTTTATGTGGTGATACGGGACTATGAACAGGAGGCCTGTTTTATTCTTATGCTCTGGGCACTGGCAATAATGGGTTTTAAAGGTTATCAGTCCTGGCAGGAAAATAACCTGCTTTATAGTGATATTTTAAAATTGCCTGTTAATTTGCCCATTGGCCCGGAAGATACCCGGGCACTGTTAAAACGATTGCAGGAATTACCCGCCCATATGCAGCGATACCTTTTACCGCGAGCACTTAGAGTCAGCATTCAGCGTTTTGCTGCAACCCGTAATGTGCATGACTCATCTACGGCGATGCGTGATGTCTGCGACTCGGAAGCTCAGCGTTTAGAGACAGAATTATCCATAATCCGTTATATTGCCTGGGCTATTCCATCCGTAGGTTTTATTGGTACGGTACGGGGAATAGGTGATGCGCTGGCTCAGGCCAACCGTGCCATGGAGGGTGATATTACCGGAGTAACAGAATCCCTGGGCGTTGCCTTTAACTCAACCTTTATTGCTCTGGTGATTTCAATCGTACTGATGTTTTTTATCCATCAGTTACAGTTATTACAGGAACGGCTGGTACTGGATACAGAAAATTATTGTGATGAAAACCTGATTTCCAGAATGAAAACCGGAGAATAGGCTATTGCTGCTGGATATAACATTCTGTTTGAATCTGCTATGACTTAATAATAATGAAGAAAAAAAGTCGTACTATCTCATCCTTTAACTTGTCCTTTCTGGACATTATGTTCTGCGGATTTGGAGCCGTAGTATTACTGGTTTTAATTATTAATTCCCATATTGTTACTGAAACAAAAGAAAAGTTTAAAGACTTAACGGCAGAAGTCACCCGTGTTGAACATGAAATAACCGCCGCCGAATTATATAAGCGAAATATACAAAATAAAATTTCTGATAAAGAGCAGGAAATTAAAACGGTTAACAGTCGTTTTGAAGCAATCAGCCGTCAGGTTGAGGATATTCAGAAAAAGGAAATACTGAGCCGTGAGAAAAGTCTGGCCTTAAAAAAACATATTAACCGTTTACAGAATGATTTAAAAAAAGCAGAAAGGCAGAAATGGAAAGAACAGCAACAGCTTGATATTGCCCTTAATCAGAGCGGCAATAAAGTCCGTCAATATGAAGGTGAAGGTAATCGCCAATATCTGACCGGACTTAAACTCGGAGGTAAAAGAGTTTTAATTCTGCTGGACAGTTCAGCATCCATGCTGGATGAAAGTATTGTTAATGTCATTGTTAAACGCAATATGTCCAGTGCCGTAAAACGTAACAGCCGAAAGTGGCGTCAGGCCGTAAATACCGTACGCTGGCTGGTGGCTAATCTGCCGGCAAGCAGTCAGCTTATGGTGGTGCATTTTAATACCCGTGCAAAATCACTGGCTGCTAAACAGGCTATGCAATGGCTAAAGACTACGGATAAGGGGGCCATGAAAACTCTGTTCAGTAATTTGTCTAATCTGATACCGCAAAACGGCACCAGTCTTTATAAAGCGTTTACCAGTATTAACGCCATTGCCGGGCGCCCGGATAATGTCATTCTGATCACCGATGGTTTACCGACTCAGGGCAGAAGCAAACCCAAAGCGACTAAGGTAACACCTTCAGAGCGGGTCAGACTGGTACAGGAAGCCATTAAAATTATTCCAAAGCATATTCCCATAAATACCATTTTGCTACCTATGGAAGGTGATCCCATGGCGGCTGTCATTTACTGGCAACTGGCGATTGATACTAAAGGTTCGTTTATGACGCCAAGCAGGGACTGGCCATGAGAAAAAACCGCAAGCCTATAGAAATATTCAGTCTGTCCTTT
>JALTKC010000048.1 GCA_027076245.1 Gammaproteobacteria bacterium | reverse complement strand
GCCATCAGCCAGACATTACGTTCCGCCTTGCTCTGCAAGCCTGTTTCATTTGCTTGTGGATCATTAAAAGCCATTTTAAAACTCCTCCTTATGCTGTTACAGCAGCAGTTTGTGCCGCTTTAACTGTGCCTTCGCTCTTAGCTTTCAGGACAGTCATAATAATGTTATACAGCATAATTACTGCACCCAGTAAGAAGATACCGCCGCCAATAGCACGCATTGCGTAGTATGGATGCATAGCTTCTACAGATTCGGCAAAGGTGTATGCCAGAGTACCGTACTCATCATAAGCACGCCACATCAGACCCTGCATAATACCGGACACCCACATAGCAACAATGTAAACCACAGTACCAACGGTGGCAGTCCAGAAGTGCATATTAATCAGTTTCTGAGAATACATTGGGGTATGGAAAACTTTAGGAATCATGTGATACAGCGCACCAATACCTACCATAGCCACCCAGCCCAGAGCACCGGAGTGTACGTGACCAATAGTCCAGTCAGTATAGTGAGACAGCGCGTTTACTGTCTTGATGGACATAATCGGGCCTTCAAAAGTGGACATTGCATAGAAGGCCAGAGACATGATCAGGAAGCGTAATACGTAGTCATTACGCAATTTGTCCCAGGCACCGGATAAGGTCATCATACCATTAACCGCACCACCCCATGATGGAATAATCATGGCCATGGAAACTGCAGCCCCTAACGAACCGGTCCAGTCAGGCAATGCAGTGTACTGCAGGTGGTGAGCACCCAGCCATACATAACCGAACATCAGAGCCCAGAAGTGAATAACAGATAAACGATAAGAGAACACAGGACGATTGGCCTGCTTAGGAACGAAGTAGTACATAATACCCAGGAAGCCCGCAGTCAGGTAGAAACCCACCGCATTATGACCCCACCACCACTGAATCATGGCATCCTGTACACCGGAATAAACCGAATAGGATTTGAAGGCACCGACAGGGATAGCAGCACTGTTAACCACGTGCAGAATGGTGATCATAATCATCATACCCATAAAGAACCAGTTAGACACATAAATGTGCTTGGTTTTACGGTTAGCAATGGTCATCATGAAATTGAACATATAGGACAGCCAGACTACCGCAATGGCCAGGTCAATCGGCCATTCCAGCTCTGCGTATTCTTTAGACTGAGTGATACCTAAAGGCAGAGTGATGACTGCAGAAACAATAATCAGATTCCATCCCCAGAAGGTAAACCATGCCAGTTTATCACTCCAGAGTCTGACACCGCAGGTACGCTGTACCGTGTAAAACGCGGTAGCCATCAGAATACATCCGCCAAATGCGAAAATTACCGCATTGGTATGTAAAGGTCGTAAACGTCCAAACGATAAGTAAGGACTGTCCAGATTGAGCACCGGCCATGCCAATTCGGAGGCAATATATACCCCCACCAACGCACCCACTACCAGGTAGACGGCGGTCATTACGGCAAACCAGCGAACAACGTCGAAGTTATACTTCTGCTCCGCTGCAGCTTCTTCCATAGTGTTCTCCACAATTAATCATTACAAAAAATTACCCAAAAAAATTGACAGGTCAGCCTGATCACTATTTTTATGTGCTTTTATTAAAAATTAGCTTAATTCAGGGAAATCCTGCAGGTGATATTTTGCCTCTTTTGTGGTCAAGTATCAATCATTTCTAATATATTTTGGTGATAAATACCACTAAAATCCGAGGCTTATACTAGGTTAATCACATTAACCCTATATTTTTAAAGGTATTTATTTTAGCATTAAAAAAGTTCAATTTTCAGGTGAAATGAACGCTAGCGGCGTGAAATGCCTCACATTTTTCTGTTTGGCAATATTCAGAAGAGTTCTTTAATCATCCACAATAAGATGGATACCCACAAAATTCTGCAGTTTATCCATATTTTTAATGGTGAGCTGTTTACCCTGTACCTTGAGCAGTCCTGCCTGTTCGAGTTTTTTAAACAGACGGATAATGGTTTCTTTAGATAACCCCAGATAATCGGCAATGTCGGTTCGGGTCATGGTCAGTTTAAAACTTGTGGCTGAATAGCCGCTTAAGGAATAACGCCAGGCCAGATTCAGCACAAAGGCGGCAATTTTTTCTTCCGCATTAACATTGCCGTGCAAAAACAGGGCGGATTTCTGAATACTGGCCAGTTCCTTATTAACCACATTCATCAGGCGCCCCTGAACCTGTGGGATCTGAGAAGCTATATCCACCAGGGTTTCCTTGCCGATTTCACACAGATAAATATCTTCCAGAGCCTGAGCGCTATAAGTGTGTACGCCTTCAATAAGCGAACTGATGTCCACCAGTTCACCGGGAATTCGAAAGTCCACCACCCTCCGGCTGTTTTTTACTTCCGCAACCAGCTTAATAGTACCGGCGGAAATAGCATAAACCAGTTCTGCCGGCTCACCCTGCCTGAAGATAAACACCCCTTTTTTAAAAAAATGCCGACGGTGAACCATTTGCCCGGTAAAATCATAACTGTGTCCGCCCACATCAACGGGGGTACAGATTGGGGATAATTTACAGGCATCACAGGCAACATAGTCGGGCTCTGTAGATGATCTGTATTTTGAAGATGATTTTGAAGACATAGAGTTTAAATGACTGTTTGCCCCATAAGAGAACAATAAATTAAACCATCATAAAATGGCCACTGGTACGGTAGATTCATACTATGAATTGTATCATTATTTAATTCGTGGACGTTTAAATAACAGGCTATAGTAATAGACTCAAGACTGAATCTGCAATATAATTCTTACATTATTCTTACTTTTAGAGGCTTACATGTCAATAAGCACCACTAAATTATCAAGCAAAGGTCAGGTCATCATCCCCAAGCCTCTTAGAACCGCTCACCATTGGGAAACGGGACAGGAACTCATTGTTGTGGATCTGGGTGATGCAGTGTTACTCAAGCCTAAAAGCGCTTTTGATAAAACAGATATTGCTGATGTTGCCTCCTGTCTGAAATATGAAGGCAAAGCAAAATCAATAGATGACATGTCTGATGCAATTAAACAGGGTATTAAGGACAGGTATTAATGATTGCTGTTGATACTAATATCATTATTCATTTTCTTACCCATGATGATCCCGGGCAATATAAAAAAGCTTTTGCAATTTTCAATAGTGAAGATATCTTTATTTCTGACACGGTCATACTGGAAACTGAATGGGTTTTGAGATACGCCTATGAATTTTCTGCCGAGGATATTTGCAATGCCCTGGTCAGGTTATTCGGATTAAGTAATGTCCATCTGTCTAACCCTGCATTTATTGCTCAGGCTATTGAATGGCACAGACAGGGACTGGATTTTTCAGATGCCCTGCATTTAACACAATGCCAGCAGTACGATACGCTCTATACCTTTGACAAGAAATTTTCTGCAAAAGCAAAGGGCTTAACCCACTGCACCGTTAAACGGCCCTGATAACACATCAAATTTGACTACTGTGTCCTTCAGGTATCTTTTGCCTGCCCTGCTTTGACCTGTTCTGCTGCCTGTATAATACTCTTCTGCACCCGTTCAAAATCAGTCAGCGGAATATAATGGAAAGCCTCTTTAGCCTTGCCGTTCCAGTTTATTACCAGACCTTTATCCGGATACAGCCAGAATTCGGTGTTTTCATCCACCACAATACGCTCTGATGGTTTGCCGAAACGACTGCTGATCATGTCCTTATCCAGGTTAATTTTGGGTATATAAGTCAGCTGGAGGATTTTTCGATCCTTTAAAGTATGCGCCAGATCATCCAGAGGGTATTTAATGGAACGGGAGGTCTGAATTTCCGGCTTGCCGGAATTTTTTTTCAGGTAGTCTGTATCCAGACCGGAAGCGTCCAGTTGCAGAATCACTTTGGCGCGTAAACCCGATTTACTTACCCGAATAAAATAGGCCTCCAGGCTGATACTATTATCCGGATTATCAAACCAGGCCAGGTTGTATTCACTGAGCAGGGTATTCACCGCATCATCCAGTGTCGAGCGCCCAATATCCAGATCCAGCACATGCAGAGTCTGTGGATCCCGCACCGTGATCTGCCAGGGCAGATTATTGACCCGAACCCCGCTGTCAGCCTGCGGGGTGGTAATATTGCTATAAAACCACCAGCCAAAAGCCACCAGTACAACAACAATAATAAGGCTGACGGATTTGAACAAATTAAACTCCAGAGTGACTGATTGACATTAAACAGATAACCATGATGAATTAACAGGCAATAATGACTTAGTATAGTGAAAAAAGCGTTTTAATGCATTCCTGTTTTAACAACACCAATCATTTTTATAAATTATAACAACGTGATTGACTTCACGTTTTTTTTAATTATTATGAGTGTGTACTGTAAAAAGCAATCCTTGGTGAAAACTAAGAGACGCAAAGCTACCGATCTAAGGGATGGTCACTAATAGTTGGCCAAAAAATTATCCTATGATAGCGGAGTTGCCAGTGATATTTCTGTTTTTATCAAATACCTGTCAATTTCAGTTGCTCTGAAGCTCTTAACTTAACTCACCATTAACCATCATTTTTTATTTAATTTTAAGCTCACTCGGTACCACTAATATCTGGATACTGGTAATAAATTTATCTATATGACTATTATAATAAGAGGTTTTGCACTGGCCTGCCTGCTATCGATTTTTCAGGCTCCAGCCTATGCCGGAAAGGATCTGGTGCTCGGCGTCTATGCCTACCGTCCCCATGAAGTGATGCTACCTCGCTATCAACCTCTGGTAGATTATTTGAATCAGCAGCTTCCAGAACATACTTTTCACCTGAAAGTACTTGAATTAGATGAATTTCAGCCCGCCATTGAACAGAAACAAATAGATTTTATTTTTACCAACCCACGACATTATATTATCCTCCGGGCACACAATAAGTTTTTTGGTGCTATTGCAACTTTACTAAAAAAGGGAGCAGATGATCAGGTCACCCGCTATCTCGGCGGTGTTATTTTCACCTTAAAAACTCAGCATGGCATAAATAAGCTGACCGATCTGAAAAAACGCCGTATTGCCATCCCAAGTACCCGTCACCTGGGCGGCTTTCAGTGCCAGAGTTATGAACTGTTTAACGCAGGGATTGATCTGAACAAAGATGCTCAGCTTATTATCTCAGGGAACCATAATCAGGTGGTTCAGGATGTTTTATCCGGAAAAGCTGAAATCGGTTTTGTGCGTACAGAGATACTGGAAGAACTCCAGCAACAGGGTATGCTCAATCTGGATCAGCTAAAAATTATTCATCCACAGAATAAAGCCGGTTTTCCATTCATAGTATCTACCCGACTCTATCCTGAATGGCCTTTTCTGGCCTTGCAGCAAGTTGATCTCAAAACCGTTACTAAGGTCACTGCCGCATTAATGCTATTAGATGAGAAAAAAGATAGTACCACAATGCCTGATATTGCGGGTTTTGCCCCGCCTGCTGATTATTTCCCTGTTGAAGAGGTTGCCCGAAAACTGCACCTGCCACCTTTTGAACAGCGTCAGAAACCCAGCTGGGACGATATCTGGCAGCAATATCACAGTGAAATTTTAACTGCACTGTTTTTTCTGGGTATTATCCTGATTTTACTGCTCACACTCTTACGGAAGAACCGACGCATTTTCCATAGTGAGGCCCTTAAGAAACTGATTTTAAACTCTACACCTGAAATGATCTGGTTAAAAAACACTCATGGAGATTATCTTCTCTGCAACCCTGTTTTTGCCCGCTTTGTTAATAAAAGCAGCCATGAAATTACAGGTAAAACCGATTTTGACCTGTTCCAGCAGTCACTTGCGGTTCTATTCAGCAAAGACGATAAAAAAGTTATCGAACAGGCTCAACCGCTGAAAAATGAACAGTGGATAACTTTCCCTGATACCCAACAGAAAATTCTTCTTGAAATAACCAAAACCCCATTACAGGATAAATCCGGTAATATTATCGGTGTACTGGGAATAGGCTATGATATTACCCAGAGAAAAGCCATTGAAGACCGGCAACGAGTAACTTCCAGTGTCTTTACCAATTCTCAGCAGGGCATTATTATCACAGATGCCAGAAATATTATTATTGAAGTAAATCCTGCTGCCTGTCAGTTAACAGGTTATACAAGCGAAGACCTCATTGGCCAGTCCCCTGCAATTTTAAAATCGGGAGAACATAGTCAACGGTTTTATAACAAAATGTGGCAGGCTCTTAACAGCAAAGGCAAATGGTCCGGAGAAATACTTAACCGAAAAAAATCCGGTGAAACTTATACTGAATTTTTAGATATTAATGCTGTTTATGATCAGAAAGGTAAAATTCAACATTACATTGGTATTTTTTCTGACCTGTCTTATCTAAAAGAGCACCAGAAACAACTTGAATACATTGCCTATAACGACAGCCTCACCTCATTACCCAACCGTTTACTGCTGGCTGATCGCCTGGAACAGGCTCTGAGTTTGGCTGAACGTCAGAAGAGACTGGTGGCTATTGCCTACCTTGATCTGGACGGCTTTAAAATTATTAACGATCGTTATGGTCATAACGCTGGAGATCAGGTACTTGTTGAAATTGCTCAACGACTTAAAAATACCCTTAGAAGTGAAGATACCGTTGCTCGTCTGGGGGGTGATGAATTTGTATTATTAATAGTAAACCTTCAGGCTATCAATGAACTCGAATTATTGATCAGCAGACTTATTGAGCAGATAAACCAGCCTGTTTACCTAAACAACCAGATTAAAGTCAGCGTTTCTGCCAGTATCGGCATAAGTCTCTCTCATTTTGATGATAATCCTCCTGAAATATTATTACGGCATGCTGACTATGCCATGTATCAGGCTAAAAAACAGGGTAAAAACCAATACTGTTTTTTTCGTCTGGATGATGCCAGCGAAAGTTCAGATATTATTAAACTTCAGGAATCTGTTCGTGGAGCTCTGACGCTGCATCAGTTTGAACTGTACTATCAACCAAAAATAAACATGCTCAGTGGAGAAATCATTGGTTTTGAGGCCCTTATCCGCTGGCAACACCCTGAAAAGGGACTGCTTTTACCCGGTTCATTTTTACCACAGATTGAAAATACTCCACTAATTATTGAAATTGGTCAATGGGTAGCCGAACAGGCCATACAGCAAATACAGCAATGGCAAAAACAGGGACTTGATATTTGTGTCAGTATTAATATTGCGGCACTGCAGATACAGGAACCAAACTTTATATCCAAATTAGCCGACCTGCTTTCAAAATACCCTGATGTTCAGGCCCAGAAACTTGAACTGGAGATTCTTGAAAGCGTTGTTCTGGAAGACATTAAAAAAACCAGAATAATCCTGGACCAATGCAGAGAAATGGGGTTCAGGCTATCCCTGGATGATTTTGGCTCTGGTTATTCCTCTCTGACTTATTTAAAACAGCTTCCCGTAGATACCATAAAAATCGATCGTTTGTTTGTTCGAGATATACTACAGAACAGTCACGATGTCGCCATTCTGGAAGCCGTTATTAAGCTCTGCCAGTCATTAAACAAAATGCCTTTGGCAGAAGGTATAGAAAGCATTCATCAGGGCGACCTGCTGCTCAGCCTGGGTTGTGAATGGGCTCAGGGCTATGGTATTAGCAAACCCATGATGGCCAGTGAAGTCAGCAACTGGATAAAAACCTATCAGGCTCCGGAACAATGGCTAAAACATAAACA
>JALTKC010000047.1:632-1861 GCA_027076245.1 Gammaproteobacteria bacterium | reverse complement strand
AATCTAATGAATGCCAATTTATCCCAGGCTGATTTATCCTATGCAGAGCTACAGGGCGCCCGTCTGGAGGGGGCCGTACTGGAAGCGGCGGACTTTTCCAATGCAATCTGGATCAATGGTGCAACCTGTCTGCCTGGTTCACTGGGTGCCTGCCTTTTGGCTGTTGAGCCCAGATAATTGACTAATAATCAGTCAAAATTTCATCGTCATTTTTTTGTCAATGGATTGATTCCTGCTAGAGCCGTCCATTGACTGCGTATTCTTGTTTCTGGTTTAATTCTCTAACTCATTGATTTCTTTGTTTAAATTTCCGTAGTGATAAGTTGGCATGTTTGTAGCTAGGTAATTCCCAAGTCCAATGGGAAGATTATTATGCAGACTCATACCTCAACACAGGAAATGATTAAAGAACGGAAAGAGGTAAAAGGTATTTTTGCCGGAGCAGAGGCATCAACGGCTCGCCCTTTGAATACGCAAAGTCATCAGCAAATCATGCTGGACATGGCGTTGCAGTTACAGGCTTCACTGGAAATTGAAGCGGTCATCAATACCTTTATGCAATATGTACACGGCTATCTGTTATTCGATGGTTACAGCTTTAATTTGTCTTCTCCTGCGGTATCCGTTGAGCAATCTCGCCAGAAGGGGCATAGCTGTAAATACAATCTCAGCCTGGCGGATGAATCACTGGGAGAGCTGGTTATTTATCGGGGGCGTAAATATGCCGAGTCCGAGCTGGTACTGCTGGAAAACATGATTTGTAATTTGCTCTATCCTCTGCGAAATTCAATTGCCTATCGCCAGGCGGTTTTATCAGCCCATCAGGATGCCTTAACAGGTGCCAAAAATCGCTCTTCTTTCGATACATCCCTGGAGCGTGAAATTGGTCTGGCAGAGCGTTATCAGCAATCATTTTCATTATTGGTAATCGATATCGACCACTTTAAAAAAGTCAATGACACCTACGGGCATAGCATTGGTGATAAGGTTCTGAAGAATGTGGCGAGTCGTATTCAGGAGAGTATCAGAAATACAGATTTACTATTCCGTTATGGTGGCGAAGAGTTTGTTGTTTTACTGGGTAATTCAGATTGTGAAGCCGCCCATGAAATAGCGGATAGAATACTGGATACAGTACGTACTGCCAGCCTGGAAGTTCAGGGTCAGCAGTTGTCTGTTTCCGTTAGCATTGGTCTGGCTTGTTTACAGAATCAGGATAATCCCCACAC
>JALTKC010000047.1:0-622 GCA_027076245.1 Gammaproteobacteria bacterium | reverse complement strand
ATCTTTGATCGAGCAGACCATGCGCTTTATGCTGCAAAAAATGAAGGTCGGGATCAGATTAAAGTCGCCTGATATTTGTTTTTGATGCAGTTTTACGACCCTGGCAGGGATGCTGGGGTTTTTTTATGTTTTTATTTAATTGTCTGCAAAATATCCTGAAAATAGTTTATTCTTAAGCGTCACAGCCCAAACATTCAGATTAAGGATAAGAGCCAATGTTTTCTCAACTGATAAAGCTGATTCGTGTTCTCAGTTCGGAAGTATCTCCTTTACAGATTAGTGCCGGCTTTTCATTAGCCATGATAATGGGGCTGACACCCTTGCTCAGTCTGCATAATCTTCTGGTTATATTTTTTCTGCTTATCCTGCGTATTAATATTGCCGCATTTATTATGGCCTGGGCTTTTTTCTCTGTGATTGCCTATGGGCTGGATCCAGTATTTAATCAACTGGGTGAATATTTATTATCCCGTGAAGATTTACAGCTCTTCTGGAAACAGCTTTACAATATCCCTCTGGCCAGAGTGTCACAGTTCAATAACACACTGGTACTGGGCAGTTTTACGGCGGCCATACTGGTTTTTTTCCCCATGTTATTTATCGCCAATAGCCTGATTATTCG
>JALTKC010000046.1 GCA_027076245.1 Gammaproteobacteria bacterium | reverse complement strand
GTCTCACAAATAGCTTCAACACTGGTTTCTGATAGCAGCTGAAGATTTTTATCTGGCAGGCCCAGGCGTTTAGCCCGCATGGCCACCTGCTGTAATGATTCTTCACCCGTAACATACAGTGCCGGCATACGTTCTGCCAGCTCACATAAGGTCTGCAATAACAAGGTACTTTTACCGGCTCCGGGATGCCCTCCAATGAGAACCGCAGAGCCCGGTACAATACCGCCGCCCAGAACTCTGTCCAGCTCCTGCGAGCCGGTATGGATGCGAGGCAGTTTTTCCAGGTTGATCTGATCCAGTGTCTGTACTTCTGAAAGATGACCGCTATAGCCTTCATGACGGGGAAGTTTATTATGTCTGGAGGCAGGCTGTGCAATGGTTTCACTCAGACAATTCCAGTTACCGCACTCACTGCACTGTCCCTGCCATTTACTGTGCTCTGCACCGCATTCACTGCAAACATATACTGATTTTATTTTTGCCACAAATGGTTTCCGTAACAGGTTTTAGGTTTTTCATCAGGTTTATTAGATTGGGGTTCACCCTTATCCATATAAGAATATTAGTAAATAGCATTTTAATTATATTTTGTTTGTAATATTATAGTGATTAACAATACATAACCGGATCATCATTTCGGTCATTATAAAAAATACTACGTAGATTGTATTGTACCTAACACATATATGGTATCCAAAGGAGAGTATTATGGAGCTTTTTTCAGATCAATGGATGAAAAAATTCATGGAAGAGTGGAATAATGAAAGCAATCTGTCAGACGCACTGGAAAAAATCAGTTTCAATTCTACTATCGCCTACGGCTTTGATGGTGATGAACAGCCTCGCGGAGTCATTAATATTGAAAACGGCAGAGCCGTATCGGCTGGAAGTTATCGTGGTGAACAGGCCAACTGGGATTTAAGAGCTAAAGAAAGCGCCTGGAAGGACTGGATGCAGAAAGAAATGGGTATGATGGGTCTGGGTGCGGCCTATACTACACGCAAATTAAAGTTTGCCGTTGGTGATTACAAAGCCATGATAAAAGATCCCCGTATGGCCGGACCTTTTATCAAAAGCTTTACAGTTATGGGACGGGTGCAATAGCATCTGCTCAGCAGGAGGTTTCTTCCCCCTTTCCTTCTGCTTTCCCTTTTTTATTTTATGGTATGGATTGACGCCTGCTTATAAACTCTATCAGAGTTTTACCAATATCGGTATTGTCCATAACGCCGGAAAAAGTATCACTGCCTGTGCCTGTTGCAAAAACAGGCACCATGGTAGCGGTATGATGTCGGGTGGTAAAGGCAGAATCCGTCACTTTTTTCTCTTTTACTGAGCCATTATGAATGGCATAACCGCCGGTTTCATGGTCAGCAGTCACCAGAATTAAGGTATCCGGATGGCTTTTGCTGAATTCCATCGCCACTGCAATGGCCTTATCAAAATCAACCAGTTCAGACAGCATATAGGCCTGATCATTCTGGTGTCCGCCCCAGTCAATCTGTGAGCCTTCAACCATTAATACAAATCCCTGCGGGTTTTCAGAGAGGATTTGCAAAGCTTTCTCTGTCATCGCAGCCAGGGAAGGCTGACGATTCTGGCTGACTTTAGGCAGGTGTTTTCGGGCAAACAGCCCAAGCAGACGTTTTGCCTCACCCATATTTTTAAATTGCTGCAGATTGTACACCACACTTGTATGGTTACCGGCCCCCTTCTGTTTAACCCCCTGTTGTTTAAACAATGCAACCAGATCCTGTTCATCATAGCGATAACTTTCAGATTTACTATGCGGCAGGAAATAACCCAGACCTCCACCCAGAATAACATCGGTATCCCCTTCTGCTATCTGTCGGGCTATGGTCAGCTGATTTTTCCGACTGTTGGTATGCGCCAAAAAGGATGCCGGTGTGGCATGGGTTACGGAACTGCTTACCACCACTCCCGTGGACATGTTTTTTTCTTTGGCGTATTCAAACAGGGTTTTAAGCGACCTGCCGTCAGGACTTTGAGCAATCATCCCATTGTCCGTTTTATAACCAGTGGACAGAGCTGTACCTGCAGCCGCTGAATCAGTCACCAATTTATTACTTGAATACGTGGTCTGCATACCGGTCAGCGGCAGTTGATCAAGGTTCAGATGACCATTGATTATACGAGCCGCACTGATCTGGGACAGTCCCATACCATCACCGATAAAAAAGATAATATTTCGGGGTACCTCGGCATTGGCAGACAGCAATGCCGGGAAAGCACTTAATAACAGGCAAACAATTAAGCGGATCGCAGACCAGCTCATGTTCATTTAGTTATCCAGACTTTTACTGACAATTTCATAAACATCGGGTGACAGTTTTTCTCCGGCCGCTCTTTGTAGTTCAGCCTGCATCAGCTTCTGACGTTGTTCATCATAACGTTTCCAGCGACTGAATATTTTAACCAGCCGGGAGGCTACCTGCGGGTTAAACTTATCCAGTGCCAGGATTTGATCCATAACAAACTGATAGCCGGAACCGTCCTTATTATGGAAGGCTTTTAAATTGGCTCCGGCAAAGGTGCCTATCAATGCTCGGACTTTATTGGGGTTTTTAAATTCAAAACAGCGATGTGTCATAAGCTGTTTAACCCTGTCAAGCACATTATCATGCTGTGCCGATGCCTGCACTATAAACCATTTGTCCATAACCAGCGGATCATCGGCCCAGGTATTTTCAAAACTCTCCAGTGCCTGCTGAGTATAATCCGACTCGATATGCGCAAGTTGTGACAGGGCGGCCATGGTATCGGTCATATTATCCGCATCAGTAAAATGTTTATAACCTAGTCTGGCCGCCTGTTCATCCCCTCCTGCCATCTGATAGGCCAGAGCCAGATTTCTCAGACTGCGCTTGCCGGCAGCCTCTGCATTAAACTGATAAGGTGTATTAACGGCAAGGGACTGATAATAGTGTTTAAATTCAGCGTCCAGTTCCGCTGCGATGATCAACCGCAGTTGTTTTCGGGTATCAAAAACCGCACCCACATCGGCCACTTCCAGTTGCTCCAGCAGATAAGATTCAGCAGGCAGGAGCAGTGCCAGTGCCTTAAGTGCATTATCCAGTTTTTTATCTTTTAATACCTGTCTGCAGCCATGGAGAAACAGTTCCAGTATTTCCTGATTAAATTGATACGCTTCTGTTCCTGTCTGCTGTTTAACCGCATCCAGAATTAACTGACCAGCAAGCTGCTGTCCAGCTTCCCAGCGGTTAAAAGGATCGGTGTCATGGGCCATTAAAAAAGCCCGATTGCGGCTTAACTGTTCAGCGGTTGTATCATTCGGATATTCCAGAATCACCGGCGCTGAAAAATCCCTTAATATGGATAATACCGGCTCATCTTCAATCTCATTAAACTCAAACTGTTGTTCATAATCCGTCAGAGCCAGTGTCTGTTCTGCAATTTCCTGCCCCTTATTATTCAGCAGACCGGTTTTAAGAGGAATATAAAACGGTGCCTTAACTTTTAAATCCGGGCTGTTTAATTCTTCGTAATGAGTAATGTCACAATGCTGTTTAAGTTTAACAATAAATTTTTTCTGCTGTGCAAGATACTCGGTCTGAACCTGAACTTTGGGCGTTCCGGCCTGGTTATACCAGGCATCAAACTGGCTAAGATCAATGCCGCTGGCATCGGCCATAGCGGCCACAAAGTCTTCAGTGGTAACAGCCTGACCGTCATGGCGTTGAAAATACAGATCCATGCCTTTTTTAAAGTTTTCCCGTCCTAATACGGTGTGGATCATACGGATGACTTCAGCCCCCTTGTTATAAACCGTCACCGTATAGAAATTGTTTATCTCCATATACTGCGCCGGGCGGATAGGATGAGCCATAGGGCTGGCATCTTCGGCAAACTGATGAGCCCGCAAAATACGCACATCATCAATGCGTTTTACCGGCCGGGACTGCATATCGGAAGTAAACTCCTGATCCCGAAACACCGTCAGGCCTTCTTTAAGGCTTAACTGAAACCAGTCCCGACAGGTCACCCGGTTACCGGTCCAGTTATGGAAATACTCATGACCGATGACCCCTTCGATACCTTCATAATCGCCATCGGTAGCACTTTGTGGATCCGCAAGTACGTACTTGGCATTAAAAACATTCAGCCCCTTGTTTTCCATGGCACCCATATTAAAATCTTCAACCGCTACAATCATATACACATCCAGATCGTATTCCAGGCCAAAGGTCTGCTCATCCCAGCGCATGGCTTTTTTCAGGGATTCCAGGGCATGAGCACATTTGTGCTTATTCTGTTTTTCGACAAATAACTGCAGTTTTACCTTACGACCGGAGACAGTAGTAAACTGGTCTTCAACCTTGAGCAGATCACCGGCCACCAGCGCAAATAAATAGCTGGGCTTACGAAACGGATCATGCCATCTGGCAAAATGCCGCTGATCATCTATATTGCCCTGCTCAATTAAATTACCATTAGAGAGCAAGTACGGATATTTCTTTTTATCGGCAATAATGGTGGTATAGAAAACCGACATAATATCCGGCTGATCCAGATAATAAGTAATACGCCTGAAACCCTCTGCCTCACACTGAGTACAGAAGTTACCGCTGGACTGATACAGACCTTCCAGAGCTTTATTCTGCTCCGGTTTAATCCAGACTTCAGCTTCCAGAATAAAAGACCAGGGTACTTCATGCAGAGTCAGCCCTTCATCATCCAGTTTATAATCTCTGTCTGTCAGCGGTTTGCCATTAATCCGTAGTGACTGTAACTGCAGATTCTGACCATGCAGTATTAATGAGTAATCACCGGCTTTGGCATTATCGGTGCGTAAAATCTCCAGACGGCTTTTAACAATGGTTACAATGTCGGTGGTTACAATGTCGGTTACCAGACCCTGATCAGTTTTTTTCTGTACTTCAGCTTCCAGTTCAAAATGTAGATCAGTACGGTTAATGACATAAGCCGGCGGCTGATAATCTTTCAGGTAGATGGTTTTATTACTCATATTCAATCGTTACTCTCTGGGTTATCTGACATAATAATTCGTAGGCAATGGTGTCTGAGCCTTGTGCAACCTGTTCAACGGGCAGTCCCTCACCCCATAAGACCACTCTGTCTCCTAAAGCCGGGCTAATGCCATGCTGGTACAGGGCCTGTAAGTCAATAGTAATCATATCCATAGACACCCGACCAACTAAAGGCAGCCGATGTTTATGCATTAAAACTGGCGTACCCGGGCGGGCATGACGAGGATAGCCGTCTCCATAACCAATACCCACTACACCAATGGTCATATCCTCCGGGCAGCACCAGCTGGAACCATAACCGATACAATCCCCTTTTTTCAGGTGTTTAACGGCAATAAGTTCTGACTCCAGGGTCATCACCGGTTTTAGCTCCAGCTCAGAGTGTCCGGCAGCATCTTTAAAGGTTCTCTCCTCAAAAGGAGAAACTCCATAAAGCATAATACCCGGCCTGACCCAGTCATAATGACTTTCAGGCATACTAATAATGGCGGCTGAATTGGCCATGCTGCGCTGTGTTTTAAAGGAGAGGATCGTTAATTGTTCAAACAGTTCAAGCTGCTGCTGATTAAAAGGATTATTGATTTCATCCGCACAGGCGAAGTGAGACATAATCCCCACTGGTTTTCTGTTATCCGGTAGTGTCTGCAGAATATCACTCAGGTGATTTAATTCTGTTTTCTGCAAACCCAGCCGATGCATTCCGGTATCCAGTTTCAGCCAGTAAGAAAGTGAGCAGTTATTATTTTCAGCAAAATAATTCTGCAGCCACTGAAACTGTTCCATACAGTGAACGGCCGGAATTAAATGATGCTGTTCACAGAGTTTATAACAGTCCTGTTCATAAACTCCTTCAAGCAGAAAAATTGTTTTATCAATACCCTGTTGACGCAAAAACAGGGCTTCATCCATTCGTGCCACGGCAAAAGCATCACTGTTGTGCAATGCCCGGGCTGCCTCTGTAATACCATGACCGTAAGCATTGGCTTTTATAACAGAGACAATACGACTATTAGGGGACAGTTTTTTTACCACATCCAGATTATGCTTAAGACTGGCTAAACGGATTCTGGCTCGAACCTGATGCATTTTAAGATTCAGCCTCTAGTCTTCATAATCAATAGACGCATGATTTTCAAAGCGGGTGTATTGACCCAGAAAGGTCAGTCTTGCCGTACCCAAAGGACCATTACGCTGCTTACCGATAATAATTTCCGCCGTGCCCTTATCGGGACTGTCTTCGTTATACACTTCGTCCCGATAAATAAATACAATTAAATCTGCATCCTGCTCGATAGCACCCGAGTTATGACTGACAATCCCGTCAGCCAGCCAGTTCTCATAGTCCGGCACAGTTAAATCATAAACCTCTTCTTCACCCGCTTCTTCGACCAGAACAACTTTATCCCAGAAAAGATCGTTGTTGGCCTGTTCATAAAGCCAGGGGTCATCCAGATGTCTGGCATAATCCAGAACCGTTCTTCTGGAAGGTGCAAAACGATAGTGAGAGGTTCCACCATAGGAAGTACCTCTCATTGAAGCCATTTTTCTCTGAGATATACCCTGAAGTGCTGTGACTTTTTTTACATGGTTAAATATTTCAACCGGCAGAGTATCCACATTAGTGTTACCGTTAACATCCTCCAGACGCAAAGACAGTTTTTCAGCCTGAGCAAGCCGGGGGCCAAATGCACCCACACGCTTTAAAAATAACTGTTGCATTGGTTGTCCTGTAATACAGACAAGATAACCGGGCTTATAATGAGCTTTCTGAGTTTTTTTGATACGGGCAATAATCCCTAGTCGTTGCAGTAAATATAAAACATCATTAGCCAGTTGCTCACTATTGGTTGACAGATGAATAACATGACTGCCTTTTGAGCCTAAAGGACGAGTATATATAGTTCCATCAGTTGCCCAGAGATGTTGTAAAAACAGGGCAATTTTGTCATCAGAAAGGGTGAACAGGATTTCAGGTACCTGTTTTTCGTGCGAACGCTGATTAAATATTTTTAATTCTCTGAACCACTTATTCATTCCTTGTGGATGCCAGCGATTACCATTACCACTGAACACCAGTTGGTGCCAGGTTTTATCTTTTTGCTGATGGCGATTGACCCGCATAGCAAAAGCCTGCTCAACGGATTTTTTAACAATTTCACTGTTTTCCTGGGAGTTTGTAGTATATCTCATGGGTTGCCCTTTAAGATAACTCCCATCTCCAATCATATGCGCAAGTAAAATAATCTGGTGATCACTTAAGCTGATTTTTTCAGATGAACTGTTCTTAATGACAGGTTCAGGAATTTTTCTGGCCAGAGCCAAACGGTTTCCCGTATTTATATGTTTAACTTTTCTCCATTCCAGATCACACATAAAGCGATGTTCAGCGGTGGCACGAACCGTTCTGCCGCTGGCCAGATGAATTTTAAATATTTTTTTCCTGCCGACTTTCCAGACTTTATCACTTTGCGCAATAACCATTTTGCCCTGTTTATCCATTGCATAAAGCTCAGGTTTTGAACCCACCAGTTCTCTAATGGGTTTTCTTGATCCATCCGCTAAAACCACCAATGTATCACCGGTGACACATTCCCTTAAATCCGACATAACGGGACGCTTGTTAGGGCGTTGTTCCAGGCCGCGATTAAGCTGAGATAATGCAATAACCGGCACGTTCATTTCCTTGGCCAAAGCCTTTAGCCCCCGGGATATTTCTGATATTTCATTG
>JALTKC010000045.1 GCA_027076245.1 Gammaproteobacteria bacterium | reverse complement strand
TTTTGGTTGTGAGAGCCAGTTTCCCCCAATCGGACATTCTGTATTGTCATGCTGAAATCAAGAGGGCGCTGTTATTATTCCTTTAATAGAGGTCAGCTATGCTGGGTGATTATAGGCGTTAATTTTTAAGGACAGACATGCGTTTCATCGTTTTCTTTTGGCTGAGTTTTGCTGCGGTTTGCTTCTCAACACGCTCTTATTCTGCGGATATAGCGCCCCCTGAAAAACCTGAAATTATGTGGTATTTTATCGACTTCCCACCCGCCTATATCAATAAGGGGCCTTATAAAGATCAAGGATATGCGGATAAAACTTTTCAATATATAATTGATCGAATGCCGCAGTATCGGCACACGAAAATGCAGTCGAATTTTCCGCGCGCGCTCCACGCTGTTCAAGACCAAAGCCATGCATGCCATACAGGATTGCTGCGAACACCAGAGCGCGAACAATATGTCTATTATAGTGATCCGATCGGCCCCACAGTGCCCAATCGGTTACTTATATTGCAGAAAAATATGCATCGTTTCACGCCCCATTTGGGGGCTTCAGGTGAACTGTTGCTCGGCAGTCTTATGCGCTCTGGTGACCTTCGAGTTGGGATCATCAACGGCAGATTTTATAGCCACAATATCAACAGGGAATTAGAACGATTTCGAGGCAGCAATAAGATTGTGAAAGTCCCGTATGAAATGTCGGCGAACTTATTATTACGGAACCGAATTGATTATACATTCAGTTGGCTGGCTGAGGCTGCATATCTGTTTCGCAAAGTGGAAGATGAAAAACCAAATAAAACGCGGGATACATATACATTATTGCCAATTTCAGGAGAGCCAACCGTTCGGTATGGCTTGTTTTCCTGCCGTAGAAATGCATTTGGTAAGCAAGTTGTGGATGACATGAATACCATTATTCGCGCCAAGTCTAGTGCCGCCATTTTTGAAAAATTCTATACGGATTGGCTGGATGACGATGCTTTGAAGCTTTATAAACAGGCGGCACGAAAATTTGCGCAGGACAGAGATTGAGCAGGACAGAGATATGGAAGCTCCTAAAAACTGAGGCCCCTGAATTGATGCCCATTAATTGAAGCCGCCCGAATGAAAGCGCCCCAGAATGAAAGCACCCCCGAATGAAAGCGCCCCCGAATGAAAGCACCCACAAGTGAAAGCCACCGCATATGAAAGCCGCCCATACCGCCTTTATATGCCTGTTTTTATTAACCCTATCGGTTCCCACTGTCGCGGTTAGGGCAGCCAAAGCATGTATCCCTGCGCTGCCGATTGCCCACACCAACAATGCTGTGGCGGGGATGATAATCGGGGGCAAGCGGCATTTATTTTCCTTCGCGGGGCTACGGTCTGGCAAAACATGGGCTGATACTTCAAAGATGGCCTTCATGCTTTCTGAAGGTGATAGCGCTTGGCAACGTTTGCCAGATATTCCTATCAAAGAGGGGCGCTTGGCCGCGACCGCTGAAGCGGTGGACGGTAAGGTCTATTATTTTGGAGGGTACACAGTGTCACAGGATGGCAGCGAGCTTTCTGCCCCAGAAAACTTTGTTTTTGATCCGCGTACCAGAGATTATAGCCGCATCCCCGACATGCCTGTACCAACCGACGATGCGGTTAGTTTTGTCTATAAAAATCGCTATATTTATCTGGTTTCTGGCTGGCACAATACCGGCAATATCCGCGATGTTCAGGTATATGATATTGTGGATAACGCTTGGTTTAAAGCTACCAACTATCCCGGCTCGCCGGTGTTTGGACATGCGGGCGGGATTGTCGGCAACCGGTTTGTGATCGCGGATGGTGTTGCTGTGTTGGGCAAAGACGCCAATGGCAGGCGCACCTTCGGCACAGTCA
>JALTKC010000044.1 GCA_027076245.1 Gammaproteobacteria bacterium | reverse complement strand
TCATAGTGATATAAAAAGCCCGGCAGGGCAAATACCAGAAACAGGCAGATGGTAATAAAGTAAAATTCCCAGTTCTGGGAGAAGTTCCAGAATTCCCAGACGGGCTTATACGCCTGCCCATACAGCTTGGTTTCCAGACCAATGGCAATGGCCATAACCACCAGGTACATTAAAAACCATTCAGCAAACCTTAGCCAGAAGCCTTTTCCCTTATCAGAACCAAATACCAGCAGTACCTTATCCGTTAGAAACGGCAGGTTTGCGGCAATAATGGCAATAAAAAATAAAATGGTAATTGCAACACTGGTAATCATGGTTGGGCCTTTGGGCTGTCTCTTTCAGCAATTTTCTTTCAACGACAGAAAAGAGACAGCAGGGAAACAGGAAGGTTCAGGAGAACGTATTAATACACAGAGCAATAAACGCTGTAGGATACAGTCCCAGAGCCAGAATAGCCATGCCATTAATACTTAAAGCCATACGAATGTCCATACTGGCCTTGATGGGTGTGTTATCCATAGGTTTGTCAAAGTAAATGACTTTAACAACACGCAGGTAGTAGAAGGCACCAATAACTGAAGTGACGACACCGACTATGGCCAGCCAGACCAGACCGCTGTTAACCGCTTCCTGCAGTACTGAAATTTTTGCCCAGAAGCCTAGGAATGGAGGGACACCGGCCATGGAAAACAGAATGGCCATCATAATAAAGGCAAACCAGGGGCTTTTCTGGTTCAGTCCCTTAAAGTCGTCAATATTATCCGCTTCAAAACCGGCCCGGCTTAGTAAGGCAATCATACCAAAACCACCGACACTCATAATGGCATAAACAATGGCATAAAACATGGAGGCACCATAACCGGCCTGAGTACCGGTCAGCACGCCCATTACGATAAAGCCAACATGAGCAATCGTGGAATAGGCAAACATTCTTTTCAGATTAGTCTGAGCAATAGCAATAATATTACCCAAAACCATAGATAATACGGACAGGATAACCAGGATCATCTGCCAGTCCGCATGCATATCGGTCAGACCATCCACAAGCAGGCGGTACATCATAGCAAAGGCGGCTATTTTAGGTGCGCTGGAAATATACAAAGTGACTGAAGTGGGAGATCCCTGATACACATCGGGCATCCACATATGAAAAGGTACCGCACCCAGTTTAAAGGCAATACCCAGGATAATAAAGACCAGACCAAAGCTCATCACTACCCTGTCGGCAGTGGAAACGGCTTTATTGATGGTGGCCAGATCCAGAGAACCGGTCACACCATAAACCATGGACATACCATACAGAAGCATACCCGAAGCAATGGCACCCAGTATAAAGTATTTCATGGCGGCTTCAGAAGCTATCGCTGAATCACGCTGCATGGCGATCATGGCATACATGGACAGGGATAATAATTCCAGTCCCAAATACACGGTCAGGAAGTTACCGGCAGACACCATTACCATCATACCCAGTACCCCGAACAGGCCCAGGATAAAATATTCACCTTTATAGATGTTTCGATCAATCAGGTAGTCTTTGGCATAAATAAATACCCCCATTACTACTATGCAGATGGCGACTTTTAAAATACTGGCCATGGGGTCAAGAATAAAGGAACCGTTAAAGGTCGTCACCGTCTCCTGAGAATAACCTGTAAAAGACAAAATAGCCGTAGCGGCCAGAGCAATCAGCGACAGCATATAGGTGGCGCCGCGGCTGCCATCTTTTAAAAACAGGTCGATGACTAAAATAGCACACACCATCGTCAGCAAAAAGATTTCGGGCATCGCCGGCATAAAATCAGGTGTTACAAAATTCATAATAGTTTTACTCTTGTCCTGTTCTGTCTGTCTTAAGGCAGTTTGGATACCG
>JALTKC010000043.1 GCA_027076245.1 Gammaproteobacteria bacterium | reverse complement strand
TTATTTTCAATTGTTAAAAAATGATACAAATGAGACTGATTTACCACCTTTAACCAAATCCTTAGTGGGGGTTTTAGAATCAAAAGATGTGGACATGGATGACTACAGAAAGCATTTAGAGGATAAGTATCTTTGAAAGTATTATTTGATACTAATATCATATTAGATGTTTTGTTAAACAGAGAACCTTTCGTTGTAAACTCATCGTTGCTTATGGCACATGTTGAAAAAAAGGATATTGACGGCTATTTATGCGCAACGACTGTCACCACACTTGATTACCTTTTATCAAAAGCACTTAATAAACGTGAATCAAGAGCCGGAATACAAAAATTACTTTCTTTGTTTAGGATCTCAGATGTGAATTCTACTGTTCTGAATTTATCAGTAAACTCTGATTTTAGTGATTTTGAAGATGCGGTACAATATTTTTCAGGAGTATGTTCTGAGGTTAACGCGCTGTTAACCCACAATATAAAAGATTATAAAAATTCAGAGCTGCCTGTTTACACTCCAGATGAGCTATTACAAATAATCAGGCTAAATTTAGCGACAAAAGAATAAAAAACAATGGACAATATTTCCATAGGGTGGACAAATAACCTGTTATTTCCCCAATAAGGTTTTCATAATCCCCCGGACAATCTGTCTGCCCAGGGAGCTGCCGACGGAGCGTAAAACGCTTTTGGTAATGGATTCGGCATAGCTTTGTATCTGGCGGCCGGATGAGCGGCTTTTGCTGGTTCTGGCAGCGGTCTTTTCTGCTTTGGCACGTGCTTTTGCTTCCGCTTCGGCCTGTTGAGCCTGCTGTTCCAGCTGGCGTTCCTGTTCGGCACGTTTTTTTAGAATTTCATAAGCTGATTCACGGTCGATAAGCTGTTCATAACGGCCTTTGAGTGGAGAACGATTAATGATTTCATCACGCTCTGCTTTTTTCAGCGGCCCTATACGGGAGGCTGGCGGACAGATCAGAATTTGTTCTACCGGTGTGGGTGAGCCGTTGTCATCCAGTACGGATACCAGAGCTTCGCCGGTTTTCAGTTCAGTAATGGCTTTTCTGGTATCCAGATTGGGGTTTTCTCTAAAGGTCTCAGCCACCAGTTTAACGGTTTTCTTTTCCCTGGGGGTAAAGGCACGCAGGGCATGCTGAATTTTTGTGCCCAGCTGGCCCATAATGTCTTCCGGAATATCCAGAGGGCTTTGACTGATAAAATAAATACCGACGCCTTTGGAACGGATCAGGCGTACCACCTGTTCTATTTTGTCAATCAGTGAGCGGGGGGCTCGATCAAATAATAAATGGGCTTCATCAAAAAACAGTACCAGTTTGGGTTTTTCCGCATCTCCGACTTCCGGTAATTGTTCATACAGTTCGGCCAGCAGCCAGATAAGGAACGAAGCATAGACCCGGGGTGATTTTTGCAGTAAACGGGTGACATCCATAATACTGATCACGCCCTGACCGGAAAAGTCGGTGATCATCAGGTCGGATAACTGCAGTGCCGGCTCGGCAAACAGCTTTTCAGCGCCCTGCTGTTCGAGGATCATCAATCGACGTTGAATGGCACCAAGGCTGGAGGCGCTGATATTGCCGTATTCCGTGGACAGTTCTCTGGCATTTTGTCCCATCCAGTTCAGCATACTGCGCAGATCTTTCAGATCCAGCAATAACATCCCGTTATCATCGGCAATGGCAAAGGCTGAGTATAAAATCCCGGTCTGAACTTCATTGAGTTCTAACAGGTTAGATAATAACAGGGGGCCCATTTCTGAAATGGTGGTGTGTACGGGATGGCCTTTTTTACCAAACAGATCCCAGAACAGTACCGGGTTGGCGTGATGGCTGAAGTTTTCTATTTTAATGGTATCAATACGGG
>JALTKC010000042.1:1672-1883 GCA_027076245.1 Gammaproteobacteria bacterium | reverse complement strand
AATTTATCAACCCGGAATATACCGGTACCTGGGGCGTCAGTGATGAAGATCTGGTGAACCGTGCCCATCAGGATTTTAAACGTCTGCACTCAGAAAACCAGCCTTTTGTTGCGGTTATGTTCAGTACGACAAACCATTCACCCTTTGATTTCCCACCGGGAAAAATTGATCTGGTGGAGGGTGTGCCGGAAAAAAGTGATCTGAATGCCAT
>JALTKC010000042.1:0-1662 GCA_027076245.1 Gammaproteobacteria bacterium | reverse complement strand
TAACCTGTATCATATACCGGGCATGATCCTGGGCGGTGGTATTCAGCCACAGGTTGTAAGCCGTTTAACCAGCCAGCCCGATGTACTGGCCACAGCACTGGATCTGACGGGGCAGGATCTGGAATATCCCATTATGGGGCATTCCGTATTCAGCGATAAAAAACGGGATCTGGTTTTAATGCAGTTTAATGATACCTATGCATTGCGTATCGCTGATAAGGTCACTGTTCTGCGTCCCGATCAGGAACCTTTGACCTTTATTTATAAAGATAAAAAAATGCTGCCTGCAGAACATGATGTCGAGATGGAAAAAGATACTCTGGCCTTTATTCTTACTCTGAATCATCTCTATCAGGAGCGGCTTTATAAATAAGCAGGCAGTACACGTTAATTGATGGTAAAATCCTGTCTTAATGCATTTATGGACATCACAACGGAATATTATGAATATTAATCACTATTTTAATTCAGATAATCAGCGAATTAGTTTTACCCGTACTCAGGCCAGCACCTTTGCCAAAGCGGTAGCCGGTGATTTTAATCCTATTCATGATGAAGATAATAAACGATTCTGTGTTCCCGGTGATTTGTGATTTTCGGGTTTACTGACTGAGCACGGTGTTTACCAGAAAATGAAATTTGAATTTTCCGGTATGGTGGGGGATTCCAATATCCTGTTTTTTTCAAATAATAAACCCAACCACTATGTGCTGCAGGATGAGAGTGATAAAGCCTTTATGCAGGTTATCACTTCTGGTGAGATGACCCAGGACAGTGATTTTATTGCCCAGTTATCAGAACAGTATGTCCGGTTTTCCGGCCAGACATTTCCGCATATTCTGGTACCGCTGATGGAGCAGGAAGGAGTAATGATCAACCCTGCCCGCCCTCTGGTCATTTATAAAAACATGGAAATTACCCTGGACAGGTTGTCCGGTGACCATATTGAACTTAAGCTGACTAATTCCATTTTAGAGAAAAATGGCAAAAAAGGTGAAGTCAGACTGGAGTTCAGTATTCTTTCCAATGGTGAAGAAATCGGTCATGGTGCCAAAAACATGCTGCTCAGCGGCCTTAGAGATTATGAACAGGAAGCCCTGGATGAAGTGATTCAGGCTTATGATCAGCGCAAGAGTAATTTTCAGATCCAGTAATGGTGATTTGAGTCAGCGCTATGCAGCTTGCCGCCAGTCATTATGAACCCGTTCAGGAAGAACAGACAAGCCCGATTATTATACTGCATGGTCTGTTCGGCAGTAGCCGCAACTGGCATCCGGTAGCCCGATCACTGTCTGAAACCTCCTCTGTCTATGCACTGGATTTGCGCAATCACGGTAAATCTCCTCATTCAGATAGTATGACCTATCCGGCCATGGCAGACGATATTGCTGAATTTATGGCCTGTCATCACATCAGTGAAGCCCGTTTTATTGCCCATAGTATGGGTGGTAAGGCAGCCATGTGGCTGGCACTGACCCAGCCTCAGCGGGTACAGAAACTGGTGGTAGTGGATATAGCTCCAGTCAATTACCGGCATAATTTTTCAACCGTACTCAATGCCTTTGACGCAGTGCCGCTGGAGCGGATCAGTAATCGTAAAGAGGCGGATCAGTATTTAGCACAATACCTGTCAGAACCGGATTTACGGCAGTTTTTGCTGCA
>JALTKC010000041.1 GCA_027076245.1 Gammaproteobacteria bacterium | reverse complement strand
ATTTGTAGGGTGTCGGACCGGAAGTTGCTTAAAAAAACAGCATAATAACCGCATAATATCAGCAGAAATCATAATCTATTAAATAAACAGGGGAGGCTAATCCTGTTAATGATAATTGTTCACATTACCATGAGGGATAAGATGAAAATTTTTAAAATAAAATAGCTAAAGATATATATCATTATGAATATTGTGTTAGAATTAGTCGCCTTTATAATTCACGTACAGAATTTAATTCAATGTTTAAGGAGCGCAGTAAATGTTAACCACAAATCCGTTCGCAGATCTTGCTATCTCATCAGGAATGATGCAAGGTTATGTAATTTTAATGTTTCTACTGGTTGTCGTTAGTACAATTGTAGATGTAGTCCACAAGAAAAGTGCCAAGTACTTTTTTGAAGTGGGGCAAAAACAGCAGAAAAATGCTCGACGCAGTATCAGCAGTGGTGATAAAACCTCAGCTGCCATTGGTGTTGTGCTAAACGAAGTACTGACTTCTGCTGAATTTGAAAATCCACAACGTAGACTGTCACATCTGTTTACCATGTATGGCTTTATTACTTTTGTGGTATCTACTGTAGTTCTTATATTCGGTTATGCCGGAAATGCTGATGCCGGTATCTGGGGCTTTTTATGGCACCTGGGTGCAGCTTCACTGGCTCTGGGCGGTTACTGGTTCTGGTTTGTTATTCGTGTTGACGTATCTGCTGAAGGTCATAAATGGTATCAACTGGCAAAAGCTGACCTGTTCATTGTTTCTGCATTAATGATGGTTACCTGGGGTTTAATCTGGTCAATCACCGGCGGTGGTCTTGAAGGTGCCAGCCTGTTATTCTTCGTACTGTTTATCCTTTCTGCTACTACTCTGTTCAGTACTGTATTGTGGTCCAAGTTTGCACACATGTTCTTCAAGCCGGCTGCAGCTTATCAGAAGCGTCTGACCAAACTTGACGGTTCACAGGAAAACCTGCCTGACGTTGGTGAGTTAACTGACCCAGCACTGCAGGCCAGATATCCTGATATTCCAGAATACATGGGTAAAAACCCACCTAATATGGGGCTTGGTATCAAAAGCGAACCCCCACACCATTATTAATCTATTAACAAAAGTTAAGGAGAAAAAGAATGCCAACTTTTGTATACATGACTCGCTGTGACGGCTGTGGCCACTGTGTTGATATCTGCCCATCAGACATCATGCACATCGACACTACATACCGTCGTGCATACAATATTGAACCGAACATGTGCTGGGAATGTTATTCCTGTGTTAAAGCTTGTCCACACCACGCAATTGACGTCCGTGGTTATGCAGACTTTGCACCATTAGGTCACTCGGTTCGTGTTATCCGTGATGAAGAAAAAGGTGTTATTGCATGGCGTATTAAGTCACGCAATGGTGAACTTGATCTGAATCTTCTGGCACCTATTACCACTAAACCTTGGGGTCAGCATATTCCTCAGCTTGCTAATCAGCCTGCACCTTCTCAGGAAATGAGAGACAGTCAGTTGTTATTTAACGAGCCTAAGTACATTCGACTCGATGATGGTGATATCCATACACTAGAATCGAATGGTTTAGAAATGAAAGAAGGGGTTTACTACTAATGGGCTACAAAACAGTTATAGAAGATAATATCGATATCCTGGTTGCAGGTGCCGGCCTTGGTGGTACAGGTGCTGCTTTCGAAGCTCGCTACTGGGGTAAGGACAAGAAGATTGTTATTGCTGAAAAAGCAAATATTGACCGTTCCGGTGCTGTTGCACAGGGTCTGTACGCAATCAACTGTTACATGGGTACTCGTTTTGGCGAGAATAACCCTGAAGATCACGTTCGTTATGCTCGTATTGACTTAATGGGTATGGTTCGTGAAGACCTGCTGTTTGATATGGCGCGTCACGTTGACTCTGCGGTTCACCAGTTTGAAGAATGGGGTATGCCGATTATGCGTAACCCTAAAACTGGCGCCTATCTGCGTGAAGGTCGCTGGCAGATTATGATTCATGGTGAATCATACAAGCCATTAGTAGCTAAGGCTGCTAAAAAATCAGCAGATAAGGTTTATAACCGTATCTGTGTGACTCACCTGTTAATGGACGAGTCTAAGGAAAACCGTGTTGCGGGTGCTGTTGGTTTCAACGTCCGTACTGGTGACTACCATGTATTTAAATCCAAAACCGTTATTGTCGGTGCTGGTGGCGCGTCTAACATCTTTAAGCCACGTTCAGTCGGTGAAGGTGCGGGTCGTGTATGGTATGCTCCATGGTCTTCTGGTTCAGCTTATGGTCTGATGATCGGTGCTGGCGCAAAAATGACTCAGATGGAAAACCGTATCGTACTGGCACGTTTCAAAGATGGTTACGGTCCAGTTGGTGCTTACTTCCTGCATCTTAAAACCTATACTCAGAACTGTGATGGTGAAGAGTATGAATCCAAGTGGTTCCCTGCATTACAGGAAATGGTTGGTAAAGAATACCTGGACATTGAAGCATCTCACGTTTCTCACCGCCCAATTCCTACCTGTCTGCGTAACCACGCATTCATTAATGAGGTCGCTTCTGGTAAAGGTCCTATTCACATGGTTACCATGGAAGCATTCCAGGATCCACATCTTGAAGAGATTGGCTGGCACAACTTCCTGGGTATGACCGTTGGTCAGGCTGTACTTTGGGCTGCAACGGATGTTAATCCTAAGCACGAAAACCCAGAACTGA
This sequence comes from Gammaproteobacteria bacterium, assembly GCA_027076245.1. GTDB lineage: Bacteria > Pseudomonadota > Gammaproteobacteria > GRL18 > GRL18 > JANELJ01. Next base: position 5,115 of record JALTKC010000041.1, on the reverse strand, counting down.
CTACCTCTGAGCCTTATGTTATGGGTTCTCATGCTACCGGTTGTGGCGCATGGTGTTCAGGCCCTGAAGATATTTCTCCAGATGAGTACTTCTGGGGTTATAACCGTATGACCACTGTTGAAGGTCTATTCGGTGCGGGTGATGCGGTTGGTGGTACTCCACACGCGTTCTCTTCAGGTTCATTTACTGAAGGTCGTCTGGCGGCTAAAGCGGCATGTAAATACATTGACGATGGCAAGGCACAGGGTATTCGTGTTTCTGATGAGCAGATCAATCGCCGTAAGGAAGAGATCTACAAGCCAATGGAACACTACAAGATTTACCGCAATGAAATTGTTGCCGGTACTGTTAACCCTAACTACATTAACCCACGTCAGGGTCTTGACCGCTTACAGAAGCTGATGGACGAATACGCAGGTGGTGTAACCGTTAACTATATGACTAACGAGAAACTCTTACATATCGGTCTGAAGAAAATGAAGACCCTGGAAGAGGATCTGGAGAAGGTTGCGGCTGAAAATATCCATGAACTGTTACGTGCATGGGAATTAAAGCACCGTCTTCTGACTTCTGAGTCAGTTATGCATCATACACTGTTCCGTAAGGAAACTCGCTGGCCTGGTTATTACTACCGTGGTGATGCGATGAAACTGGATGATAAGAACTGGCATGTACTGACAGTCTCTCGTCGTGATCCTCAAACGGGTGAATATACAATGGAAAAAGCACCATTGTATCACCTGGTTGGAGACATTGAAGATAAAGCCTTAGCTGAAATTAAAAAGCAACAAGAAGCAGCAGCTAAAGGTTAAGTAGTAAAAACTGCCTGACGGAAACTCCCTCGAATTTCTGTCGGGCTTTAAAAAGGCCAGCTTTATGTTGGCCTTTTTTTTTGCTAATGATATTGTAAAACAAATAATTTAATAAGAGTGCCAAATGAATATTATTGACTTGACTGATGAAGAACTTTTAGAACTGGGTATTCCCTGGTGGGAAGATCTCATTAAGTATTCAAATAAAGGCCAGTATGGTAAGTTTATCAGAAATTTTTCTTATGATTTATTGCTGGGTCTTAATGAAGTAGAACTTGGGAAACAGTTTTCCAAAAGTGAATTAACTCGCAGCCTTTCACCAGATTATGATTTTCTCGGTTTTATCCGACGTGGTGAACATGTGACTTTTCTGTTTAGAGTGCGCAGTACTAAAAAGGAAGGCGAATGGCTCGGAAGAATGGTTGTGGGCTATGAAAGAGGCGAACCAAAAATCTTTGCTGCATCTATTTTTTAGGCTTTTTTAGGTAATTTTAAACATTATGAACATACAACCAAAGCAAACAATTCAGCACGAAAAATACGTAGAGCTCAAGTACCAGGTTATTGATGAAAAAACCGGTGATGTACTTACTGAGGTCGAGTTTCCTCTTGGGTATGTACACGGGGTTAATAAAGTATTATCAACTCCGGTAGCTGCCGAACTGGAAGGTAAGGCCGTAGGCGATATTATCGAAGTTCCAATAGATGGTAACCTGTTATACGGTGAGCGTGATGAAGACCTGGTTTTTACCGATCTTCTTGAAAATGTGCCCGAAGAATATCATGAAGTCGGCACGACCATCATTATGGAAAACGAGAAAGGTGATACTAAAAACTTTATTGTGACCAGAATAGATGATAAAACCATTACCGTCGATGGCAATAATCCGCTGTGTGGACGTAATGTTATTTTTAGACTGGAAGTACTCACTGTCCGTGATGCGACTAATGAAGAACTGGCTGCTGGTGGTAAGATTGAAAATGGCCCGGATATTGATGGAAACCTTACAGTTCCTCTATAGAGATCAAATCAGAGTTTAAAATTTTGCCAGAATGATATAAATGGATTTATTTCTTTTAAACTGCTGGATAATGTTGCTTTAGAAGAAATTAGAATGGATGCTAGAGCTTAAATGTAAATTTGAGAATGTTTACGGTTTAAATATAATTAGCTGTTCTGCTGATTATGCAGAACAGCTAATTCAGGTCTTATGGACGCTTAGGAGTCTGATATGGGACTTCCTTCTGGAAGGGTTCCCAGATAGTATCATATCCAACAAAACCTTTTTCATTAGGTTCTTTCTGACGAGTAGTCAAAAAGCGAGAATGACCTTCAGGTACCTTAGGTCTAGTATTGCTTGCTTCACTCATAAATCACCTTTTAGTTTGCTTTAGCCCACATAAGCTCATACAGATTGGGTTTGTATAAGTTTGTATGAGTATGCTAATTTTCAATGTGTACGATATAATACATGTGATTGCACCCAATTGTCAAAGTAAAAATACATAACTTTTTACTTTTTTTGGTTTATGCTTTCGTAAAATACGTTATGATACTCACCCAAATATTATAGAGCCGAAAGCAGCGGCTTATTCATATCAATCAATTGAAATTTGACTTAATTAAGTTAAAGCTGTTTCGTTTATAAGCGCTTTATCTGTTATGTAGAAATCAAGACAATTGAATTACAAGAGATGTAATATGGAACTCAAATTAGATATTGAAAAATTCGATGAAATCCAGCAAGCTTTTATCAGGGAAATTACTGAAGATATTCATACTAAACTGGTAGAAGCAGGTCTGGAGGGTTTGACATTAGAAAACACTACCGCACTTATTGCTTATAGTATGGCCAGTATTATTGATGATACTTCCAATATTGAGATTGATGGTGTACAGGCAAGACCCTATCTGACCTTCAGAGAGGGTGATGATACACTGATTCATTGTGGAGAAAATTCATACACCTATGAATATGTAACGGATAATCTGAAAAGAATGTATGAATCCTGAATGAGATTTGTCTGTTATACCGACTGGACTCAATTGCCTGTTAGTGCCGATACGCTCTTTGAAAAAGGGGCGGGAGAAAATATGTCTTTTTCCCGTCCCTGGTTTGAGAACCTAGCGGCAACAACGCTTGAAAATGATCAGTCACTGTTACTGGCCTGTATAGTTGAACAGGATAACATACTGGCCATTCTGCCTCTGATACAGCAGAGTGATGGCAACTGGCAATCACTCTCACATCCATACAGTTCAATTTATAGCCTGCTGCTTGCTGAGGACGATTCTCAGCTGAAAATACGAACCTGTCTGGCCACAGGATTAAGTCAATTGTCATGGCGCTCTTTGAGTCTCAGGCCATTTGACGAGAATGATCAAAGAATAACGGGCTTACAACAGGCTCTGGAAGCCCAGGGCATGTCCTGTTATAGCGGTTTTCGCTTTTTTAACTGGAGCTATGCTGTGCAGGGAAAAAACTTTGCACAGTACATGGCCGAACGTCCCGGTAGAGTACGCAGTACGATAGCCCGAAAACAGCGTAAGCTTGAACGTGAACAGGGGTTCGAAATCCGGCTTTTTATTGATCAGGATATAGAGCAGGCAATAGCGGATTATCATACTGTCTATAAGGCCAGCTGGAAAGCCCATGAACAATATGTTGCTCTGCTGGAAGGAATGGTGAAGCAGTTTGCCGAACAGGGCTGGTTAAGGCTGGCGGTACTTTATATTAAAAACCAACCTGCTGCGGCACAGCTATGGTTTGTAGTGCATGGGAAAGCCAGTATTTTCAGGTTAGCCTATGATGAAGCCTGGAAACAGTATTCACCAGGCTCAATTCTTACCCGTTTCCTGATGGAATATGTAATTGACACGGATAAGGTTGATGAAATTGACTTCCTGACAGGCAATGAACGTTATAAGCAGGACTGGATGTCACGACGCAGGGGGCGTTTTGAACTGGTCTGTGGAAATATAGCCCCTTGTAATAAGAGCCGTCCAGTAATTGATAAATTGAAGGGCCTGCTGAAAACATTGTCTTAAAAACAGACATCACCTAAAATAGGCACTCCAAAATTAAGGGCTGGTGCAGGACATTTATGAATAGATACTATGAATAATGTAAAAATACCAGTAAAAAAGACACAGATATGAGCACAAAACTGATACAAAAACAGCTTTTTAAAGGTTCTCAGGAGTTTGAACTCGTTGATGATGCTGTAAATGTTCGAATTAAAACACGTTTTAAAGAAGAAAGTTTCAGTGTAATACTGTCCATACTGGATCCTGAGTATATTGTTAATGGTTCGAAACTAGAATTTCACAGCCGCGTAAACGGCAGTATCCTGCTGTCATTTCATTTAAACAAGCCGAATGAAATGGCATTCAATGCTTTTATCGCTCTGTTAAAGCAGCGGGCAGAAAGTGAATATGACGCCTTTATCGGGGTGAAGCAGGCAACTGCCCCTAAAGTACTGAACGGGAATGTATCAGAAGAGCCGCCTGAGTTTGAAGACTCAGAACAGGCACGCCTTAAAAATCTTGCAGAGAACTATAATGCAAAAATGATTGATGAGTCCATTCAGATGCTGGAGCAGTATGTTGGAGGAGAAGAGATTGCGCCTTTAATTGAGGCACTAAAGGTATTTAATAATGATCCATGGAATGAATCCAGCCAGAAACAGCTGCTCAGGTCATTTCATCAACTGGGCGCTGCCCAGGGGGCTGTTTTAACTTATGCGCCTTATTTAATCACCCTGATGTCTAATAACCCGTTTCAGCATGAGTAAATGTTCTCAAATGTATTAATGAACTAAATCAAAAATAGTTAATAGATTTTACCTGATTTAAACCGGATATAAATAATGGATCAAGAACTTTTAGAAAAACATGAAGCCCTTGTTGTGGACATGGGAAATGCATACCTGGACAATATGGCCTTTGAACTGGGTAAGAAATACCAGAACAAGGATCATCAGATATACCCGACTTTAACGGATGTTCAGTTTAAGGAATTGAAAGCTAAGCACAATGTCACCGATCTGGAGCTGTCGGATGTGTATGCAGAGTTTTTAAGATTAAAGCCAACCAGTCATCTTAAAAACATACTGGATGCGTTTCATGCCTCAGGTGGCAATGTCGATATCGAACCCAGCTATGATGAAAATACCCAGAGACTGGATATTACAATACAATATGTTATTAAAGATAATACCCTGGACACCATTGAAGGACTGTCGCCCATAGAAGATATTCTGGTAAAAATGAATGCAATGATGCAGATAGACTCTGTATTGT
>JALTKC010000040.1 GCA_027076245.1 Gammaproteobacteria bacterium | reverse complement strand
TTAAAAATGGGCAGATACTGATGTTCCTCCGTTGTAAAATCCGGCAGATCCACAATTAACTGCTGATAAACCAGCCCATTGGTACCCTGGTTATAATGTGAAACCTTAAGGGTTTCAGTCCGGGCATTCAGACATTCGGGTACTTTGATTTTTTCAGGGACATCACTGACCGTAACTTTAGGCAGGATTTCTTCAATATTATCTTCCTGCTGATTCTGTCTTTGAGCCAGTTTGTCTGCAAGTTCAATAAGCTGTTGTTTTTCCTGTTCACTTAACTGGCTTTTAATCGCCGTAAGACGGGCTTTTTCTGCATCATTGCGACGCTGTTCCATTTGCTGATAGGGCTTAAACGTCACTCTTACCCGGTGCGGATTATCCAGCAACTGTTTTTTAACCAGTTGCTTAATATAATCCGGATCCTGAGCTTTGGTTCTTAAATTCTGCAGGGCTTTATCCAGATTCATATGTGCGATGACATCGCCCCTGTGGATAGCCGTAGAAAGTCCGGACAGAATCAGCTGCAGACCGAAGGGATAATGATCGCCCCCGATTTCACGCTGGTGCAGTTCCAGTTGATGCAGTACCGCTTCAACCTGATCGGGATCAATGCCCTCTTCTGCCACTTTTTCAAGCACATTAAGAACCAGTTTTTCAAACGCCTGAGCATGTTCAGGCGAGGAGCCTTCAAGCCCGCATAAAAAACTCATTTCCCGGTTGCTATCCTCCAGACCGCAAAGTGGTGAAGGTGACTGGCCCAGCTCGGTCGTTTCCAATGCCTGAGTCAGTGGTGACGCGGAATTATCCAGTAACAGGCTGGATAAAAACTGGGCTTCCAGTTGTTCTTCCAGGTTAATACTGCGCCCCAGCAGCCATGACAGAATGAGATGCGTTTTATTGGCCGTATCTTCTTCCGGATCAAGGGGGTAGCTTTCTTCAATATTAAGCGGAGAAAAATAGCGCTTTTCATCATTTACCGTGATCACCCGGTCCAGTTTTTCAAAGCGGGAAAGGACATTATGTTCAAACTTTTCCTGGTGGGTACTGGCTGGAATATCACCAAAGGTCATAAAAACAGCATTACCGGGATGGTAGTGAATACGATAGAATTCCTTTAGCTGTTCATAAGAAAGATCTGGAATATCAGTAGGTTCCCCGCCACTATTAAAGTGATAGGTTGTGGTTGGAAACAGGTATTTACTGACCGTCTGCCACAGGGCACTGACGGTAGAGGACATGGCACCCTTCATTTCATTGTAAACCACACCTTTAAACTGCAGTTGTGAACCGGCATTATCACGCTGTTCAAACTCCAGGCGGTGCCCCTCCTGTCTGAAGTCCAGTTCATCAAGACGGGAAAAGAATACCGCATCCAGATAAACATCCATCAGATTATTAAAATCCTTAGTATTCTGGCTGGCAAAAGGATAAGCAGTCCAGTCACTACTGGTAAACGCATTCATAAAGGTATTCAGTGAACGGCGGATCATAATAAAAAAAGGATCCCGCACGGGGTATTTTTCACTGCCGCATAAAGCCGTATGTTCAAGAATATGGGCCACCCCCGTGGAATCCGTCGGAATAGTTCTTAAAGCCACCAGAAAAACATTTTCGTTATTATCAGCCGCAATATGGTAATGTAAGGCACCGGTAGCAGGATGTTCGTACTGTTCAATAACAATATCCAGTGACTCTATTCGTTCACTGCGTATCCATTTAAATGTTTTATAAGGCTGGGAGGATTGAGGGAATTTACTGGAATGGGAAGATTCCTGAGTTTGTGCGACAGCAGACATCCAGACTGAGCTCCTTAAGATTTATTAAGTTTTATAAAATATAAGCAGTATATTGTAACACCATCCGGTTATTACAAGATAACTTCCAAATTATGACCGTTTTTTCC
>JALTKC010000039.1 GCA_027076245.1 Gammaproteobacteria bacterium | reverse complement strand
ATGTTCAATATGCTCTGCTCGGGTTGAATTAAAAAGTGGTGGAAAAGAATTTAATAACCGTCTAATTGGGCGGTGCCTTGAGGCACCGGATGAGCACATATATAGTTTTGACAGAACGAATCTATCAGGTTATCCATTGCGTGATTATTATAAATAACTTATAGTCTAATATGTTTATCAATCACACATAACACAATTCCTGTTCTTGTGTTTGGCAAGGTAAAGCTGTTTGTCGGCTTTTTCAAACAGTGTTGATGGTGACTGGTTTTTTTCTGGAATTAAGGTGGAGACGCCAGCACTGATTGTAACAACTTCATCAGTACTGGAACCTTTATGAGGAATTTTTAAAACTTTGATAAGTTGACGTGTTTTTTCTGCTATCTCTATTGCACTGTCCCTATCAGTACCTGGGAGCAACAACACAAATTCTTCTCCACCATAACGTGCACAGAGATCAGTTGAGCGTGTAGTCACGGTTTCTAAAGCTCTGGATATAGTTTGTAAGCAAGAATCTCCTTCAAGATGCCCATATATATCATTGAATTCTTTAAAATGATCAATATCTATTAGAATCATTGAAATGGGTTGTTTATTGCGCATTGCTCTGGGCCATTCAGTTTCTAATGTCTGATCATATAACCGACGGTTGGCAAGCCCTGTCAGGCCGTCCTGGTAGGAAAAAGCTTTGAGCCTTTTATTGGCTTCCAGCAATTCCTGCTCAAGTCGTTTGCGCTCAGAAATATCGAACATAAAACCGATGAGTTTTTTGGTAACGCCATTTTCCCTGACGACATGTACCACATCCCGGATCCAGACGTATCCACCATCTTTAGTCAGAGCTGGATAATCTGCTTCATGGTCCACTCCACTTTCAGACTGGGTTATACAATAAGTGGTTATTTCTTCTCTGTATTCCTCATGTATTCTGTCTATCCACTCCTGTGCTGTGGCCCAACTGTCCTGTGACCAGCCAAGTAGTTCTTCTATTTGCGGTCCAATATATTCAAATTTTTTGGTTTCCCAGTCAATAGACCATGGTATGGCTTTAGTGGATTCGAGTAAGGTCTTGTATACATCACTTTCCAGGTTATCATTATTGTTATTCATATTGAGTCTCACATTAAATTGGTCATGGTCAAGTTTATACTACAAGCTCATTATTTTTTTGATTCCAGTCAGGAACAATGTTTTTTGCCATTTTTTTTGTGTTTTTATTATACATCAAAACAGTATCGGCATGACAAAAAGCGGAGTCAGATACTGTTAGCGCATATTCTCCAACCAAAGTGCCATCCCCGTGTATAGTATTAGAAGGCGTATATAATGCCATACCATAAGGTATCTGAAATGCAGTAAAATGGTATGTGTTTGTTGTTATTTTCTTACCAATAACTATATAGCCACCACATTTATCCGATAATGGGATATGAATATGAGGGAAGTTATGAGTTTCAACAAAAATACCCCCTCCCCCATGTTTTTGCATTAAAAACTCTTTTTTATAGTTTTTACTATAATTATAGCGCATCATAGCCATTTCAAACTGAGGTGATGTTATAGCAAATTGACTTTTATTTGCAATAAGTTCCAGGCCATAATGTTTTACATTATCAGGTGTTGCCATTACCGTGGGAATTTTAAAGTTGTCAGGTAATAACAAGGCACCAAGTCCACCAAAGCTATTAGCTGAACTGCCATGAACAACATTTATGTTATTTTCCAGTGCCTGTTGTGTTGTCAGCCAGTCTGCCTTTACTAAAATATAGGGAGTGGTTGTTTTATGAGAAAAAATAGCTTTATTTTTTGATAAATCAAAGGACCAGTTTGTTATGCCTTTATCTACAAAGGCAACTAACCCCCTGGTTGTCATTACCGGCTTCTTTTTATTAACTATTTTACCCTTAACTGCATAACGTGTTAATTGAGCACTTTCTACAACTGCTTTTTTTATTAAATTAATTTTCACTTATATTTTTACCCTTCATGCCCAATGCTCTGAAAGCAGCAATTTGATTGTCAATAATAGATAATAAATTAATACAATACAATATCTGTTTAAAATTTGTATTGATATGCATTTTGCATTAAATGATAATAATATTGTAATATTAAAGATATTGGTTCTGCCTTATGAGGGCACTTATGATTTTTGTACGTTATGTTTAGTTAGAACGGTTATTTTTTATATTTTATACTGGCTAACCAGTTTAGTAGTTTAATGGAAACTTCATTAGCCGCTTTATTTAGTGCTATAGCTGCACCCTGAGCATTTTCTGTCTGGGATGGCATAGAGGACATCAGCTCACGGCTGGCAAGTACTGTTCTGGTTTTATTATTAATCAGGTGGCACCCTGCTCTGATAATGCCATTGGACGAATTATTAGGATTAATATGGTGACTGAAATCATACAGAGTACATTCAAGACTGAGATCGGCACGAGCTATAGATGTGGATGATAATACCGCTTTAAATTGTCTGCTTTTTTCCAGTTGAACCTGAAACAGAGTTTGCAGCATTTTAACCGGTGCATCACTCCATTGACTGTAAACATAATGATTTCGAGAGTAGTTTTTATCCGTATAAATGATATTACGACTGGTAAAGGTATCAGTGGAACGGATGGGAGAAATTTTCAGTACAGCCTGGTTGGTTATTTCAGGTTTATTGCCTAATCCGGTATTATCTTCCCATTGTGGAGCAACCGTATAAACCGTTATTGGTAAGGTTGTCTGACTGGCACAGGCGGTTATCAATATATTCAGTACGAGTATAAAAAATATTTTATTCAGCATAACCGGCTTCTCCTGGTCCGGGCTTTATCCGGCTTTTTTTAAATAACAGGTCACCAGGACTGTTCTCAAATTTCTGAACCGTTCTTTGAAGTTCATTGGCCAGAATATCAAGCTCAAACATCAGTTTATTAAAGGCTGCAAGGCTTTGACGTATTTCCTCCTCCACATTGGAGCCGATATCGGCGTAGTTATTATTCACCATTACCGCCATTTTATGAATGCTCTCGGATGCTTCATTCACCTTCCGAAATGCTTCAGTGGCCTCCTGTTCCATAATAATGCCGTGGTCAATGAGTTGCTTAAAGCCGGCGATTTCCTTTCTGATGTCCTGAAGGAGCAGTTTTGATTCCACTAAGACACTGTTCAGGTTTTGTATGTTTTCATCATTCATTAACTCATTAAATTTATCCAGGGCTAAAGTGGATTTTTCAGTAAAGGTATTAAATGCACCGTCTAACTGAGAAAATATAGAAGGTGTTGCCGGGATCACTGGAATATCATTATCGTTTGTTTTTAGAGGCAGACCTTTACTTGTTGTGCCGCTTAATTCTATAAACGTTAAACCGGTAATACCAAATGATTTGAGGGTTGCTCGGGTCTCCTGGGTAATTTTGATACCATGTTGAATTTTTAATAGCAGTTCTACCTGTTCTGGATTGTTTGGGTTAATTCCAATGTGATCGACGGTACCGATATTAACCCCCTTGTATTTAACGGATGCATCCGGGTTAAGACCGGCTACCGATTCATTCATATAGACATAATAATAATCAAATTCATCCTGACTGGTCAGTTTTTGCAGCCAGATCACAAAACTGATCAGACCGGCCAGCAGTAAAAAAACAAAGATACCAACAAGAGTGTAATTAATTTTACTTTCCATGCTGGCTCCTTATACGCCCCCTGGCACCACAGAAAAATTCTTTAATAATTGGATGAGGGTTTTGTTTAACTTCATTTAGCCGACCTTCTGCTATGACTTTTTTCTCTCCTAAAACAGCAAAGCGATCAACAATGGTCCAGATTGAATCCAGATCATGCGTAACCATAACCACTGTCAGCCCCAGGGTTTGACTGAGTTCAAGTATCAGGTGATCAAAAGCCTCAGCACCCACTGGGTCAAGACCGGAAGTGGGTTCATCCAGAAACAGAAGCTCAGGATCCATGACCAGTGCACGGGCAAGCCCTACCCGCTTAATCATACCGCCGCTGAGCTCAGCCGGATACAGTTCCGCCACATGTGCAGGAAGACCAACCATGGCAATTTTCATCTGCACCATTTCTTTAATGATGGATTTAGGCAGTTCACTGTATTCTCTGAGCTTGATACTGATATTTTCCTCAACCGTTAATGATGAATACAGTGCACCCGCCTGAAAAAGAACGCCCCACTGATGGCTTAAAACAGCCGCATCATGAGGGCTGATGTCCATCAGGTTCTGCCCAAAAATGCTGATCTGTCCAGACTGGGGACGCAGCAGCATAATCATTTCTTTTAACAGTGTGGATTTTCCAGATCCACTGCCGCCCAGCAGTCCATAGATTTCTCCCTGTTGAACCGTCAGACTGATGCCGTCATGCACCAGGTTTTCACCAAAACGGGTGACGACATCTGAAACTTTAATAACAGTATGGCTCAAATACCTAACTCCGTAAATATCACAGAGAACAGAGCATCACAGGCAATGACCAGAAAAATAGCGTTAACAACACTGATGGTGGTGTAACGGCCAATACTTTCAGTATTGTTTGAAACCTGTAAACCATAAAAACACCCTACTGAAGCAATTAACCAGGCAAAAAAAGGCGCTTTAAAAAGGCCAATCCAGAGATGTTTTATATCAAGAGCCAATTGCAGTCGATTTAGAAACTCAGTATTGGAGATATGCAGATGAATATCAGAAATGAGCATACCGGCGAAAATTCCGATAATATCAGCAAAAAATACCATTAACGGCAGAGCAATAATTAAGGCCAGAATACGAGGAATAACCAGAAATCGTTGAGGGTCAAAGCCCATAGTACGCATAGCATCGATTTCTTCAGTAAGTTTCATAACCCCGAGCTGAGCCGTATAGGATGACCCGGTTCTGCCGGCCACAACAATGGCCGTTATCAGCGGAGCCAGTTCCCGGGTAATGGATATGGCAATCATATCTACAATAAAAATATTGGCACCAAATTTCTGTAACTGAACAGCCCCCTGATAAGCGATTACAATTCCAATTAAAAAACTGGTTACGGCAATAATGGGCAGAGCGCGGACACCGGCATCTTCAATGTTTTTAACAATGGCACCATAGCGGATGGTGCCGGGATGAATGAGTGAGTTGAATAAGTTAACAAATATTTCACCGACAAAGCCGAGAAAGCCAATAAAATCTGTGACCAGCCAGACACTGGTTTTGCCAATGCTATAAAATGGGTTAGGAATATTAAAACCGGACTTTTTGTGGGTTTTAGAACCTCTGGGGATAAATTTGCGTAATAGCCGGAACATTTTGATATGTTCTGACTTTACTCCGGTCAGTCTGATGGAGCAGTTTTTGGATTTGAATAATTTATAGAAGTGGATAAATATACTTATTCCGGCAGAATCAACGCGACCTACATCAGAAATATCCCAGAGAAAAGCCCGGTTTTTATTCACCTGAACAATGCTTTCAATAATAGCGGCAATATTATGCACAGCTTCTACTGTCCAGTCACCAGAACATTTATATTGAATCATTCCATCAATATCTGGTAAACGAACTAACTGCGCCGGAGTGGAATGGATAAACTGCATCCGTAATGGATTTCCATATTATTATTGTATTATCATTATGATAGTATTATAGACAATTTCCATCAATAGAAATATTTCCAGAATCATTAACTTAATTACTCAATTAATCTCTAATAAAAAGTTAAGGCAGTTTGCATGTCAGACCACCATGGGCATCACGGACATCATCATAATATTGAATCGACGCATATCGGTATTGTTTTTTTCCTTAACTTCAGTTTTACCATTATTGAATTTATTGGTGGTGTTTTAACCAATAGTACGGCCATTATGGCCGATGCGGTTCATGATCTTGGTGATACTCTGTCAATTGGTCTGGCCTGGGGCCTCAGCCGATTAAGTCAGAAAGATCCAAACGATAGTTTTACCTACGGCTACCATCGTTTTTCCCTGCTGGGTGCGTTAATAAACGGCATGGTGCTGATTGCCGGTTCAATCTGGGTTCTGTCGGAAGCCATTCCCAAGCTGATTGACCCGCAAATGCCCCATGCTGTCGGTATGTTATGGCTGGCTATTCTTGGCGTTCTGGTAAACGGCTATGCGGCCTGGAAAATAATCCGGGGAAAAACCCTGAATGAAAAGGTGCTTAGCTGGCATCTTATTGAAGATGTATTAGGCTGGGTCAGCGTTCTGATCGTCAGTATTATGCTGATGTTTTTTAACTGGCCAATTCTGGATCCATTGCTGTCCATTACCTTTACCCTGTTCATTTTAATCAATGTTTTTAAAAACACCTCTAAAACCATTAACCTTTTTTTACAGTCAACACCTGATAAAGATATGCTGGAAGCAATTAGAAATCAGCTAAATACCATTGAGGAAGTTGAAGAAATTCATTATCTGCATTTATGGTCGCTTGATGGTGAGCGCAATGTTCTGACCGCACATCTGAAACTTAATGTGTTAATCTCATATGAAGATCAAAAAAACATCAAACAACATATTAAAAAACTGCTGAGCCAGTTTGCATTGGCACATACGACTATAGAGCTTGAATTACCTGATGAGATTTGCAGGGACAAGACAGAATAATTAAATTTATAATAATGATCCCGGAAAATATATTAAGTGCTTATATAGCCTTCTCTTTATTATTCTATCCAGCTCTTGTTTTTTCTGACGACGCATTCTGGTCACTGCCAGTACCTTTACAGGGGGCTATGCCTGAAGCACATAATAGCCCTGCATTGGACACACAGCCGGAAAAATGCGCAGCCTGCCATCCTCGTATTTACCGGCAATGGCGTACCTCTCTTCATGCAGAAGCCGTCAGTGCCGGGCTATTAGGGCAGTTACCGGCTTTTGATGATGATACAGTAAAAGATTGTCTTAATTGCCATGCTCCACGAGCCGAACAGCAACAGGCTTTAAAAAATAATAATGTCCATGTGGATGGTTATGATTTAATTAAACTGGTACCACCAAATCTGAAATGGAAGCCCAGATGCGTAACCTGGGTATTAACAAAGGTGATGCCGTTGTGATCACCAGTAAAGGCACATCTTCCAAAGATATGACCTTTATCACTCGTTTCTACTGGCAAATGAAGTACTGGGGGCATGATAATGTCGCCATCCTCAATGGCGGTACCGCAGCATGGAACAGTGCCGGAAAGCCAATGAGCCGTGACAAATTCAAACCTGGAGAAGGTAACTGGGTGGCCGGTGAACCAAGAGATGATATTCGGGCAACCGCAGACGATGTTAAAGCAGCCATAAACAGTAATACCCAGATAATAGATGGCCGTGCTGAAGATTATTACCTGGGCAGTACCTATAAGAAAAAGTATGTCTATGCCGCCGGTCATATACCAAAGGCTAAACTGTTTCAACATTCACTTCTGGTAAAAGGCGATAAAGCCGCTGAGTTTTTACCTAAGGATCAGCTAGGCAAAATGATGAAGTCCAAGGGAATCGACCCCTCTTCTCCAACAATTACTTATTGTGATTCCGGACATTTAAGCAGTGGTCACTGGCAAGTAAATAAAAATAGTTATAAACCAAACACCTGCCCTCTTCTTTTAATGAGTTTCTGTTTAAGCTCTTTTTTTGAGCAAGTAGAGATGACCTTGTAAAATTTGTCTGAGTACTGTATAAACTGCTGCACTATATCGGGATCAAAATGACTGCCACTGTCAGACTCTATAATGGTTAATGTTTTCTTCAGGGAAAAAGCTTTCTTATAGGGACGTTCTGCTACCAGGGCATCAAAAACATCAACCACTGCAAATATGCGGGCATTCAAGGGGATTTCATCTTTTTTTAAACCTCCAGGATAGCCGGAACCGTCATAT
>JALTKC010000038.1 GCA_027076245.1 Gammaproteobacteria bacterium | reverse complement strand
CGTTCCAGATACTGATAAATAACCGGAATGGCGTCAAACAGGGATTCGCGGAAATAATACAGCCCGTTTTTAACCTCATCAATCACCTGAGGTTTTTCGGAACGTACTTCGTCGGTTTTCCACAGTATCTGAATTTCGGTGCTCAATTCCTGCAGCAGGGTGTTTTTCTGATAGGTACCCAGACGGGGATCATCCAGCTGTTTGATTACAATAAAAATACGCCGCAGGCATTCCAGAATGGTCCGGCGCTTGGCTTCCGTAGGATGAGCAGTAAATACCGGCATATAGGACAAGCTGTTGAGCAGTTCCTGCAACTGTTCTGCTGAAATATCTTCAGCCTCAAATTCTTTTAAGGTGCGGTTAAAGGAGCCTTCCCAGAGCACGTCTTCATTATTCGCCAGGCGTCGGCGCTCTTTGTGCTGGTGGGTTTCTTCCACGACACTGACCAGATTAAAATAGGTGCTGAAGGCCCGGATGACCTGCTCCAGAGTTTGTGAATCCAGTTGTTCAATCAGTTTTATTAACTGCAGGCGCAGGTTTTCATCGTGTTCCTTACGCAGTTCAATATGGCCGGTTCTCAGCTCTTCTACCACATCAAAAACGGTTTCTCTGGTATGGTTTTTCAGTATATTGCCCAGAACTGAACCAATGAGTTTTACTTTTGAACGAAGTTCTTTATCGCCGTGCATAATAATAGACCTGAATGATTTTTTGTCGGATTGATTTGAAAAATGCTGGGTTAGTTAGCAGGAAATGTGCAGTCTGGATGATTTTAAGTATATTTAGTCGTATGTGCTCTTATTTTCGACGCCATTATACTATATTTTTTAATAAAGGGGTAAGCTGCCCTGAAAAGTCATCAACTATCTTAAAGGACGTGTAATGTCACAACTGACTGATTCGCCTGCCTGGCAGGCTCTGGAGAAACACATTCCGCATTTGAAAAAATTACATATGCGTGATTTATTCGCCAATAATGCCGAGCGGTTTGAAGATTTCTGTCTGCAGGCCGGGCCGATATTTCTGGATTATTCAAAAAACCTGATGACTGAAGAAACGATGGCCCTGCTGTTTGAACTGGCACGTCAGGAAAGAGTGGAAGATTATCGTGAGGCTATGTTTACCGGGGAGCCGATTAATTTTACTGAACATCGTTCAGTCCTGCATACTGCTTTGCGTGACCTGTCTGATGAACCGGTATTCAGCAGTCATAAAAATGTCAAACCGGACATTAAAGCGGTTCTGGATAAAATGAAGATTTTTGCGGATCAGGTTCGTCACGGTCAATGGCTTGGTTATAGCGGAAAACCGATTACCGATGTGGTTAATATCGGTATCGGCGGTTCCGATCTGGGGCCGAAAATGGTGGTTAATGCTTTAAAGCCTTTTTCCAGCAGTAAAATAAAACTGCATTTTGTGTCCAATCTGGACGGCAGCCAGATGGCAGAAACTCTGAAAGCCTTAAGTCCGGAATCGACCCTGTTTATTATATCTTCTAAAAGTTTTACCACGCCTGAAACCATGTTTAATGCGGTTACAGCCAGAGGCTGGTTTGTATCCAGAGTAAAGAACAGAGAATTTATAAAAAAACATTTTGTTGCCGTATCCACCAATCTGGAAGCGGTTGAGCGCTTCGGTATTGACCCGCATAATATTTTTGAATTCTGGGAATGGGTCGGGGGACGCTATTCGCTCTGGTCAGCCATTGGTCTGTCCATCTGCATTGCTGTGGGTATGGGACATTTCAGAGAGCTTCTGGACGGCGGCCATAAAATGGATATGCACTTTAGAACAGCGCCTCTGGAAGAAAATATGCCGGTTATTATGGGGCTGATGGGTATTTTGCATAATAATTTTCTGGGTATTCATACTCAGGCTTTTATGGCTTATGACCATTATCTCAGCCT
>JALTKC010000037.1 GCA_027076245.1 Gammaproteobacteria bacterium | reverse complement strand
GTTGAAATCGGTGCTCCTGAAGTCTATTTATGGGGAGCTCCGGTAGAACTTAATAAAACCGATAACATAAAAAGCATTCGTGATCGTCTGCTCAATCAACTGGTATTAAATGCCTTTGAAATGTCTCAGGAGAATATGCTTCGTTATGTAAAGGCAATCAGTGATTTTAACCCCAAGTGTATTTATGGCTATGCCAGCAGTATTGCCCTGTTAGCCTCGCATATCCAAAATAGCGGAAAAAAAATTAATATCCCCAGACTCAGGGTGGTCTGTACTACCGGGGAGCCTCTTTATCCGGAACAACGCAGTTTAATCCAGGAAGTATTCGGTGTACCCGTGGCCAATGAATTTGGCAGCCGTGATATTGGTTTTACGGCTCATGAATCACCCAATGGTGAGATACTGCTAATGAGTGAGAGTATTATTATGGAAGTACTGGACACTCATGGACAGCCCGTTGCTCCCGGACAGTCCGGGGAAGCCGTCCTGACGGGCCTGTGTTCAGATGCACAGCCTTTTATCCGTTACCGAACCGGTGATATTGTTACATTATCAGATAAAACCGCCAGCGACGGAAAAGGCCTGCACGTTATTAAAGAAGTATCCGGCCGTTCTACCGACTTTGTCGTTAAATACGATGGTACCATTATGCATGCACTGGCAATTATTTATATACTCAGAGCCATAGAAGGCCTGGCTGAATTTAAATTTATACAGCACAATATGGATTCTGTTGAAGTTATTTATGTTGCCAACTCAAAATGGGATAATAAAGCCCGGACACAGATTGAAACAGAATTAAAAAAACGTCTGGGTGACAAAATTAAAGTAATCATGACCCAGGTAGAAAAAATCCCTGTAGAAGCATCAGGAAAATACCGCTATGTTGTCAGCCATGTGCCATTACCGGATAATGTATAATCATTTTGCCTAATCATAAAATAATGTTCAAAAGAGAAACACATTGAATTTACAGAAAATAATCCAGTTGCCTTTTCGCTATAAACCCTGGAAATCCAACCATTTTAGTTTAATCAGCAAGGATATTTTCTCCCTGTCCAGCCAGCCAGTGCAGGATCATAAAACACACCTGTCTGCCTGTATCGACTGGTTATGTACGGCCCAGGATATCAGAAATAATAAAACAGATAAAGGCAGTGTCTCTGCTGGCTGGAGTTTTGAGGACGGCTGGCTGCCCGGTTACCCGGAAACCACAGGCTATATAATAGAAACCTTTCTTGCCGCAGCCAAAATACTTGAGCGTGAAGATCTGATTGATCGTGCCAACAGGATGATTGACTGGGAACTGTCCTTACAACTGGAAGATGGTGCGTTCCCCGGTCATTTTGGAGAACCGGGGAGTCACCCGGTCATTTTTAATACCGGACAAATTATGCATGGTATGAATGCCGGTTATCTGCAGCTACAACGCCAGGATTGTCTGGAAGCTGCTGTAAAAGCCGGATACTGGTTAAAAAACAACCAAGACAAGGATGGCTGCTGGTACAAGTTCGAACACAATGGGGTTCCACATGTTTATAATACCCGGGGAACCTGGGCCTTATTAGCAACGGCGCTGATGTCTAATGATAATGAACTTAAACAATCGGCCATAAGCAACCTTGACTGGGCTTTATCTCAACAACTGGACAATGGCTGGTATGATAACAACGCCTTTACACCGGATCGTTCCCCCTTTACACACACCATTGCCTATGCCATCAGAGGTTTTCTTGAATGTGGTATCTTATTACAGGAACAACAGTATATTGATTCTGCTCTAAAAGCAGCCCGTGCCGTAGCTGAGGTACAACGCTCAGATGGCTGGTTAGCTGGAACCCTGGATTCCCGGTGGCAAAGTAATGTTAAATACAGCTGCCTGACCGGTGTCGCTCAGATGAGCCTGAAC
>JALTKC010000036.1 GCA_027076245.1 Gammaproteobacteria bacterium | reverse complement strand
ACAATTAGTATGGGTTTAACATAAGACCTGGAATAGATATTTTCAAGGTCTCTGGACAGAAGCGTAATTATTATAGGCAAAATCATTATAGATGGAATGTCAGAAAATAGGCAAAGTAAAATAGCGTATTATAAAAGGTGCAATCCGTTCCAACATAAGTGACCTGATTTGAACTGCTTTTGTAAAGAAATTTAGAACTATTATAAAAGTAAAATAACCGATAAAAAAAGTGGGAATTGATAAGTAAGTTTATGATATTAAAGAATAAAAGTGGCAACCTAAGAGCGTGTGTTAAAAGATATATCCACAAGGGGATAGTGGTGTAGAGGGTATGCCTCCCAAAGGAAGGGTGTAATACTTTATTATTAAGTCCTAAAATACATTCCATTGTTTTTCGTGTGCCTTGTTAAAAGTCAGATTATCGTGTATCTTTGCAAGGCTAAAGAATTCTGTTTATTACAGTTTATTACAGACAGTGTTCAGGAATTGCAGCTTGGATTAAAGACAGGCGGCATGCTCCAGACACTCTGAAATAAGATTACTAAGCGATATATTTGTTGGTAGAACCAACTTTACCTAAGGGAGAAAACCGTGCCTAAAGTCAAGATCTATGATACTCCGATGTTGGATGAGCTGGAAAATGGTGAATGGCCAAGCTTCATCAGCGGCATTAAGCGTTTAAGAGACGATCATCCGAGTGAGCGTATCAATAATATGGTTAATGGCCTGCTGGGTCAGCTGGAGCATTCTTATGAAACTCGTATGGGTTGGTGGAAAGGCGGTACCGTATCTGTATTTGGTTACGGCGGCGGTATTATTCCACGTTTCTCGGAAGTTGCTGAGCACTTCCCTGAGTCCAAAGAATTTCACACTGTACGTGTTCAGCCGCCGGCGGGTAACTTCTACACCGCTGATATTCTGAATAAGCTGGCCGATGACTGGGAACAGCATGGTTCAGGCCTGCAGACTTTCCATGGTCAAACCGGTAATATTATGTTTATTGGTTCGACTACTGATGAAATGCAGCCGTTCTTTGACAAGATTAATGACTACGGTTGGGACCTTGGTGGTGCCGGCCCATGTGTTCGTACTGCGATGGCCTGCGTCGGTGCGGCCCGTTGTGAACACTCCTGTACTAACGAACATGGTTTAATGCGTCACCTGGTGAATGAATTCCAGGACGATCTGCACAGACCCGCTCTGCCCTACAAGTGGAAGATTAAAGTATCTGGTTGTCCGAATGACTGTACCAACTCCATTGAACGTGCGGATATGGCCGTGATTGGTATCTGGCGCGATGACATGAAAGTGGATCAGGAAGAAGTTAAAAAGTTTGTTGAAGCCAAGGGCCGTGACTATGTTATTGATAATGTCACTGACCGTTGTCCTGCAAACGCTATTAAACTGAATGACGACAACACTGTGGATATAAACAACCAGGAATGTGTTCGTTGTATGCATTGTATCAATGTTATGACCAAAGCCTTGGCGCCTGGTGATGACACCGGTGTAACCGTTCTTATCGGTGGTAAGCGTACCCTGAAGATTGGTGACATGATGGGTACTGTAGTCGTTCCATTCATGAAAGTGGATACCATGGAGCAAATTGAAGCATTGGTTGAACTGACCGGTGAAATGATTGATTTCTTTGCAGAAAACGCTCTGGAACACGAACGTACCGGTGAAATGATTGAACGTATCGGTCTGGTTAACTACCTGGAAGGTTTAGGTTTAGACCTGGATCCAAACATGGTCAGCGAGCCACGTCAGTGTTCATACGTACGTATGGATGGCTGGGATGAAGAAGTTAAGAAGTGGTATGACAAGAAAGCTGAAGCAGCTTCTGCATAAGACACAACTTCGAAGATCTTTAGATAATTGTTAATTCGTCATTATCAGGCAATTACACTGC
>JALTKC010000035.1 GCA_027076245.1 Gammaproteobacteria bacterium | reverse complement strand
CCCTGGGTAGTCAGGTCACCCTGCTGATCCGCGGCGGTCATGTGCTGGGTAATTTTGATGATATGCTGCAGGGGGCACTGGCCAAGGTACTGCAGGATGATCCCAATCTGGTATTACTGACCACCACCGAAGTAGAAAAAGTGGTTGAAAATGAGGACGGCAAACTGACTCTGCACTGTACCAACAATCAGCAGGTTAATAATGTGGATGCTCTGGTCTGGGCCATTGGCCGTGCCCCCAACACTGCTGATTTAAACCTTGAAGCCGCCGGTGTACAGACGGATAAGCAGGGTTTTATACCCAGCAATGAATTTGAAGAAACCAATGTTAAGGGCATTTATGCACTGGGTGATGTTAACGGCAAAGCCGCGCTGACACCGGTAGCCATTGCCGCAGCCCGGCGTTTATCAGACCGGCTGTTTAATAATATGCCGGATCGTAAACTGGATTACTCCAATATCGCTTCGGTGGTGTTCAGTCATCCGCCCATTGCCACTATCGGCCTGACTGAAAAACAGGCACGGGAAACGCATGGTGATTCTGTTAAGGTGTACAGCACCAGCTTTACCTCAATGTCTCATGCATTTACCAAACATAAAGTCCCCACCGCCATGAAACTGGTGTGCGTGGGCGCGAAACAGAAAATAGTCGGTATTCATGTGATTGGACCCGGTGCCGATGAAATGATGCAGGGCTTCGCGGTAGCGGTTAAGATGGGTGCCACCAAGGAAGACTTTGATAATACAGTGGCTATTCATCCCTGCAGTGCTGAAGAACTGGTGACAATGCGCTAGACTTTAAGATCTTTTGCGCGGGCAGGATGCCCGCGCTCCCAGGGAGAATAGTATGAATATCAGAGCTTTTAAGCAGTATCAGCCTGAAATTGACACTTCAGCCTATATTGATGAATCTGCGGTGGTTATCGGCCAGGTCAGTATTGGTGCAGACAGCTCCGTCTGGCCTAATACCACTATTCGCGGTGATGTTAACTGGATTAAGATTGGCAATAATACCAGTATCCAGGACGGCAGTGTACTGCATGTGACTCATGAAAACCCGGATCATCCGGGCAGCGGTTTTCCTTTATCGGTCGGCAGTCAGGTCACCGTAGGGCATAATGTGGTACTGCACGGCTGTACCATTGAAGACAATTGTCTGATTGGTATGGGCGCTATTATTCTGGACGGTGCAGTTATTGAAAACCATGTCTTTGTAGCCGCCGGCGCTCTGGTTTCGCCCGGTAAACGCCTGCAAAGCGGTTATCTGTATGTGGGTTCACCTGCAAAACAATTAAGAAAACTGACGGAAAAAGAAATTGCAGGTTTGCAGTATTCAGCGGATCATTATGTGCGTTTAAAAAATGAGTATCTTTAGAATACAAAAACATTAGCCAGCATTAAACACCTGATTTCTACCTTGCTGTTTAGCCTGGTAAAGCGCTTTATCTGCCCGTTCAAACAACTCCTGTACTGTTTGCTCCTGTTCAGCTAACGAACCCAGACCAATACTCACTGTTAATTTTTCATCATGGGGAAAACAATGCTGAGCAATGGTATTACAGATTTTTTCTGCCAGCTTAAGTGCACCTGAATTATCCGTCTTAAAAAGTAATATGGCAAATTCTTCCCCGCCAATACGACCAAACAGATCACTGCCCCTCAGCAGTTTAGTAATGGTCAGTGTAAAATCAGTTAACACCTCATCCCCCACTTTATGACCATGAGTATCATTTACACTCTTAAAAAAATCCAGATCAACAATCAGTATGCTAAGAGGAAGCTGCTCTCTTCTGGCTGCCAGAAAATAATTCTGACTCATCTCTTCAAAACAGCGCCGATTCATAATGCCGGTTAAACTGTCTGTTGAGGCCAGTCGGTTTAATGCATTATTTTTCTGAAGCAACTCACTTTCATAGTCATTAA
>JALTKC010000034.1 GCA_027076245.1 Gammaproteobacteria bacterium | reverse complement strand
CTTTGTCAAAATGGCCAAACAGATGGAAAAAATGGGCTGCAGTTCCATTGTTATTAAGGACATGGCCGGCCTGTTAACCCCGTACAGTACTTCAGAACTGGTGAAAGCCCTGGTGGATGCTCTGGACGTACCGGTACATCTGCACTCCCATGCCACCGCAGGACTGGCTTCCATGTGTCAGCTTAAGGCTCTTGAAGCCGGCTGCAGCGGTATTGATACGGCCATTTCTGCTTTTGCTGAAGGCACCAGTCACCCCACTACAGAAAGCATGGTGGCGGCCTTAAAAAATACCGATTATGACACGAAATTAGATCTGCCTGAATTACAGGAAGTCGGCGCTTATTTTTATCAGGTAAGAAAGAAATATCACCAGTTTGAAAGTGAGTTTACCGGACTGGATACCCGGGTACAGGTTAATCAGGTGCCCGGCGGCATGATTTCCAATTTATCCAATCAGCTCAAGGAACAGGGTGAACTGACCCGCATGAACGATGTCCTGGAAGAAATTCCGCGGGTACGGGCCGATCTGGGCTACCCGCCGCTGGTCACCCCCACATCCCAGATAGTAGGAACTCAGGCAGTATTAAATGTATTAACCGGTCAGCGTTACAAAACCATTACCAATGAAGTTAAACTGTATCTGCAGGGCAAATACGGCAAAGCACCGGGCAAGGTCAATAAGAAAGTTCAGCAACTGGCAATAGGCAACGAGGCGGTTATTGAGTGTCGGCCGGCTGATTTATTAAAACCGGAACTGTCCCGACTGAAAAAAGAAATTGGCAAACTGGCTAAAACACCAGAAGATGTCATGATATTTGCCATGTTCCCCGACATTGGCAAGGACTTTCTGGAACAACGGGCCGCCGGTACTCTGACTCCAGAGTACCTGGAACCCATTGGAGAAAAAGAGCAGACGGGTTCCAAAGCGCCTACAGAATTTTTAATTACCCTGCATGGTGAAGAATATCATATTAAAGTCACCGGAACCGGGCACCCCCATCAAGACAGACGGCCGTTTTATATGACGCTGGATGGTGTGCCGGAAGAGGTACAGGTAGAAATATTATCAGAGCTGGAAGACAGCACTGAACAGCCGTCTCGTTCCGGCAGCAGTAAACATCCGAAAGCGTCTCAGCCCGGCCATGTGACGACATCCATGCCTGGTGTCATTGTCGAGGTACTGGTGAAAGTCGGCGACCATGTGGAAGCCGGCGCACCGGTTATCATCACTGAGGCCATGAAAATGGAAACCGAGATACAGGCATCCATTTCAGGTACTGTGACTGAAGTTTATGTATCCAAGGGTGATTCCGTTAACCCGGACGAGATTTTAGTTGCTATAGAATAGCGACTTATACTGGCACAGTGATCAGAACAAGAAATACACAGGCCAAAACAAATAAAGTCATCATTTTATCCACCCCTCTTATTACTAAGTTGAGATAAAACATGAATCTCAACTGTTCCTGAAACCCCTTCCTGGAAAAGTTTTCCTGTCAGAAAAACGCTGTACACTTAAAAGTGAATCTTTTGCTTCAGGTTTAGTGAGATCATATACCGGAAAATATATTATTTCCGTGAGTGTTTTCACGCTTAGAGTAAATTTAAATATCTTTTATTTACTTAAAATTTACTTAAATTTATTCACATATCACGTCTTTAACTTAAATTTATGCCTATTTGCCACTCTTGTCAATAGACTTATATTAATATTCTAGAAATTACTTTAAGTTTGTGTTTGACACATACATGTGTGGGAGGCTGTTGTTGTTATTATAAGCGGTATTTTTGATAGATTGGGGGGTTCCCACATGGCAGCGTGGGAACAAGTTGAACGGTATGTTAAGAAGCCACATTATCTAAGGATACTGAATTAAGAAACCTATCTTCCAGTTCTTCAGCAGGTACGGGTTGGCTTATCAGATA
>JALTKC010000033.1 GCA_027076245.1 Gammaproteobacteria bacterium | reverse complement strand
TTATAAGGATGCACTGGATGCCTATACACTTTACCTTGAACAGTTTCCCGAAGATTTATCTGTCATGTTCAAACTGGCAGAGTTTTATACAGAACTGGATGAAACAGAAGGCGCCTGCTTTGTTTACCAGCATATTCTGGAGCTTGATAAAAACAACCAGGAAGCTAAATTAAAATTAGAAAAACTGCAAACTTCAAGTATGGGTAATACGACATGACAGGAACAATTCTGGTCACCGGAGCCGATGGTTTTATTGGCTCACACCTTGTTCAGACACTGGTAAAACAGGGTTATAACGTACGTGCCTTTGTTTTATATAACTCCTTTAATAGCTGGGGCTGGCTGGATACCCTGCCGGATGATATTAAACAATCCATTGATATTTTTTCAGGTGATATCCGAGATCCCTTTGGGGTAAAAAAAGCCTGTCAGGGCTGTCAGACCATTATGCATCTGGCCGCATTAATTGGCATCCCTTATTCCTATCATTCTCCAGACACCTATGTAGATACGAATATTAAAGGCACACTGAATATTTTACAGGCCGCCAGAGATCTTGATATTCAACAAACCATGATTACCTCCACCAGTGAGGTCTATGGCACAGCACGTTATGTTCCCATTGATGAAAAGCATCCATTACAGCCTCAGTCACCCTATTCAGCTACAAAAATTGCCGCTGATCAAATGGCATTGTCTTTTTATTATTCATTTGAACTGCCGGTGACCATTGCCCGTCCCTTTAACACCTATGGTCCCAGACAATCTGCCCGGGCCGTGATCCCTACAATCATTACCCAGATTGCTAACGGTGCAAACTCCATTCACCTCGGAAGTCTGACTCCGACAAGGGATTTTAATTACGTTCAGGATACGGTTAACGGTATGATCAGTATTGCGACGAATAATCAACTGGCCGGTGAAACCATTAACCTGGGCAGTAATTATGAAATCAGCATTGGCGATCTGGTCACTCTTATTGCACAAATTATGCAAAAAGACATCAGCATCACGACTGATGAACAGCGTATCCGTCCCAAAGACAGTGAAGTTGAACGCCTGTGGGCAGATAACAGCAAGTCATTACAAAAACTGGACTGGTCACCTGAGTTTGCCGGTATAGAAGGTTTACGCAAAGGCCTGGAATTAACCATAGAGTGGTTCTCAAATCCCGACAATCTCAGACAGTATAAGTCAGGCATTTATAACGTATAAACAATGACAAAAATAGAAAGAAAGATAGCAAGAAAAATAGCCGTCATTTCCAGCAATAGAGCCGATGCCGGTTTATTAACCGGTCTAATGCACAGTATTAACCAGCATAGTGATTTAAAGCTGCTATTATTTGTCAGTAGTATGCATTTAAGTGATCACGACCATGATTTCTGGCAGGAGTTTACAGCACAGAAACTCAATATTACAGAAAAAATTCCTTTATTAATCAACGGTAACCAGCCTCTGGACAACGCCATTGCCCTGGGTAAAGCCGTACAGCAGTTTGCAAAGGTTCTGCAGCACTACCAGCCGGATATTCTGGTGATACTTGGTGATCGATTTGAAATCTTTGCTGCAGCCAGTGCCGCCATGATGCTGCAGATCCCTGTTGCCCATCTGCACGGCGGTGAATTAACACTGGGTGCCATTGATGATGCTATTCGTCATGCTATCAGTAAAATGGCACAAATTCACTTTACAGCCACTGAGCAATATCGCCAACGTTTGCTGCAAATGGGAGAACAACCCGACAGAGTATTTAATGTTGGAGCCACCAGTACAGATATACTGCTTGATATGAATTATCTGAACAGACAGGCACTTGAAAAAATACTGAATATTAAAATTAAGCATGCGTTTTTTCTGATTACCTGGCACCCTGAAACATTACAGGCCGCTCATACAGATTCAGACGATCCATTAAAAGGACTTAAGGAGCTGATTAAAGCTCTG
>JALTKC010000032.1 GCA_027076245.1 Gammaproteobacteria bacterium | reverse complement strand
CATCAAAATCAACCCCTTCAGTCAGGGAGATAAAAATACCAATGGGTTCCTGACAGTCTGGCAGCCTGCCATGCGGCAGAGCCACGCCATGACCAATACCTGTGCTGCCCAGCCGTTCACGCTCAATCAGCAGTTCAAATATTTTATTGGCATTGTATTCAGGGTAGTTTTCAGCCGCGATATCGCTGATCACCTGAAGTGCCTTCTTTTTACTGCCGGCGGTGATATTGAGGCGGATTTGATCAAGTTTGAGCAGGTTGTTGAATTTCATAAGGTAAAAGGATTACCGGAATAAGGTAAGAGTAAGATAATCAGACTGGCTATGAGCCTGCAGGCTCATAGCCGGCTGGTCACTATAGTTCGTGAGTCTTAAGGCTGACTTCACCACGGTGGTGATTGGTCATTTTTTCTTTATGTTTTTTCACCTGACGATCCAGCTTGTCAATCAGCTTGTCGATGGCGGCGTACATATCTTCATCAACAGCTTCGGCGAAAACCTTGCTACCTTTAACCATAAGTGACGCTTCTGCTTTCTGACGTTGTTTTTCTACCGTTAAAATAACATGAGCATTGCTCACGATGTCAAAATGGCGTTCAACACGCTCCATTTTCTGGTTAACATAGTCACGCATGGAATCGGTAACGTCGATATGATGTCCGGTTATATCTATTTGCATAAGATTAGCTCCTCGTTAACGGTGATTAGGCAGTAAAATCAATAGTGTGTTGACTGCTTCACCTGTGTGATGCCATTTGACGGGTACGACCCGTCAGGCAATATTTTTCCTTTCATTTGAAGGCGGTATGGACATGGATTCGCGATATTTTGCGACGGTCCTGCGTGCCACCTTGTAATTCTGTTCTGCCAGCATAGTGGATATTTTATTGTCACTAAGCGGTTTTTTACTGTTTTCCTGACTGATTAACTTTTTAATAATCGCCCGGATGGCCGTAGCCGAAGCTTCCCCGCCACTGGCAGTATTGACGTGACTGGAGAAGAAGTATTTTAACTCAAAAATGCCTCGGGGAGTATGCATATATTTTTGAGTGGTGACCCGGGAAATAGTGGACTCGTGCATTCCTACTACCTCAGCCACATCCGCCAGCACCAGTGCCCGCATATGTTCTTCCCCGTATTCAAAAAAGTCTTTCTGGAAATTAACAATACAGCGGGCCACTTTTAATAAGGTTTCATTACGGCTCTGCAGGCTTTTTATAAACCAGCGGGCTTCCTGTAGATGATCCTTAATGGAGTTCATGTCGCTGTCTTTTTTAGCATCCTTAATCAGACTCAGGTATTGCTCATTTATTTTAATGGTGGGTGCTGAATCGGGATTCAGCTCACAATACCAGTCACCCTTGATTTTTCTAACATAGACATCCGGTGTAATATAGTGTGGCCGGTCATCTGAAATATGACTGCCGGGCCGTGGACTGAGACTCTTAATCAGGCCAATAACCTGGGCCAGACGTTTTTCATCCAGTTTCATACGGCGTTTTAAGGTGGTGAAATCACGGTTGGCCAGCAGGTTTAAATGTCTGGAAACCAGAATTCTGGCTTCCTGCAGCCAGGGTGTTTCACCGTCCAGTTGTTTTAACTGCAGGAGAAGATTTTCCTGTAAGTCTCTTGCGCCTACGCCCGGAGGATCAAAATTCTGTACCTGATGTAAGACCGCTTCGAGCTCATCCAGTTCAATTTCCTGTTCAGGTGGAAAGGATTCCAGCAGCTCTTCCAGCGACTGGGTCAGGTAACCGGCTTCATCTATGGTGTCAATAATGGCGTTAGCAATCTCACGATCGGTATCACTGAATGGCGTCATTTCCATTTGCCAGAGCAGGTGTTCCCTGAGGCTGTCCTCAGTTTTACCGTTATTTTCAAACAGGCTGGTGTCATCACCATTCCAGCTGCTGGTATTGCTTTGCCCGGCTGTGTACTGATGACCGGTATCATAGAC
>JALTKC010000031.1 GCA_027076245.1 Gammaproteobacteria bacterium | reverse complement strand
GTTGCAGACTGAGCGACCAGCAGTTGAAAAAAAGCAAGCAGGATAGCGGTGAAAATGACTATATGGTATTTAGTCATTATATTTTCCTTAATATGGAATAATTATCGTTCTTGTATTTTAAGAGTAGATAATAATATGGTTTTTATCAAGGATATTTAGCCTTAATAATTGTCTGAACCCGTCTGCGAACGAGTTTACCCAACTCATTTCTTGGAAAAGTGGATAGCGGAATAAAAAGACGGGGGCGGCAGGCTGAAGGAATATTTTTTTTCAGCCATTTTTTAAAGTTTTCCAGCTCCCTCTCTGTCAGGGATTGTTCAACCAGCGCAACAATGGTCTGTCCCCAAGCGTCATGTTTAATAGTACCTACAGCAATATCAGTGATCATGGGGGCACTAAGCAGCATGGTTTCAATGGCTTGTGGTGATAAATTTTCACCTCCGGAAATAATCATATCATCATTACGCCCAATAATATTCAGGCATCCCTGTTCAATACGCACTTTATCAGACGTTTTAAACCATCCATTCTCAAAACAGGAAGAAGCATCCTGACTCTCTTTATTCAAGTAATGACTGAATACCATATCACCTTTAATATGAAGATTATTGTCTTCATCAGTGCGCAGTTCAAATCCCTTCAGCGGTATGAGCTGATCAACCTGTTTACCCAGAGCAATAGTGGACGCAGCCTCGGTCATACCATAGCTGATAAGCAGCGGCCAGCCATTTGCCAAAGCCCGTTGCCAGAGAGAGTCAGCCAGCCGATCACCGCCAACGATCACATAGCGCAAAGTATTCGGCAGTACCTTAACCTGTAAACGCTCCTGAATATCCAGTAACTGTGCCAGCATAGCCGGCACCAGAGAAATATGACTGACCGGATGCCTGAATATATCCTGCCAGACCTGCTGCGCATTAAAGCTCTGATGCAAAAGCATACCCGCCTGTCCCAGAGCGCAACGATAAACAATCATTAAACCGGCAATATGACTTAAGGGGAGGCAGTTTAACCAGAGAGAATCAGAGTTTACAGGCACCCGAGCAAAAAAACTTTGGCAATGAGCCTGAATATTATTGAAGGATATTAAAACTATTTTAGGTTCTGCCTGAGTGCCGCTGGTGGCCAAAGCCAGTACGCTGCCCTCTGGAACCGGCAGATGATCAAAGTCATTAGCTTCAAACTGAGATAACAGGCCGGCGGATGCCATCTGACTGATATTTCTGGACACTGGAAAGACACATTGCTGACGGGTATAGCCCTGTACCAGAGCCAGAATGACGGAAAAAACCTGTTCTGCTTCTACAGACAGAACGCTAACCCCCTGCACAAATTGCTGGTCAGCCTTTTGCAGCAATTCAGAACAGCTATAGAGCTTATCCTGATAATAAAGTCTTAAATCAAACGGCTCAGAACGGGTATTCATTGCAGTTCAGACATTCTGTTTATCTGACCCAGCCGGTTTTGTAGCCATATGAATACAGGCAATACCAAAGAACAGATTACGATAATGAACATGACTAAAACCCGCCTGTTCTATCAGCTGTTTCATTTCTTCCTGATCGGGAAAACGCTCAATGGATTCAATCAGATACTGATAGGCTTCCGGCTGTCCGGCCACCATTGCGCCGAGTCTGGGAATAATATAACGATTGTATAAATTATAAAACGGACGTAAGGGCATCATCACTTTAGAAAATTCCAGACAGTAAAACGCTCCGCCCGGCTTAAGCACCCGATAAATTTCTGCCAGAGCATCACTAATGCTGGTCATATTTCTTATGCCGAAAGAAATGGTCAGTTTATCAATACTGGCACTGGCAAAAGGCAGTTGTTCACCGGTTGCGGCCACATTGAGCAGTTTTTCAGTATGAGATTTCTGCCCTTCAGTCATCATCTCCATACTGGGATCGGCAACCACAACATATGCGCCTTTTTGCTGGAGTTGCCGGGCAATGTCACCGGTACCGCCAGCCAGATCAATAATAATATCGGTTGATTTAGCATTAACATGCTGCACAAAGACTCTTTTCCAGATCCGATGAGTACCAAAACTCATAAAATCATTCATTAAGTCGTAACGGGAAGCCACCAGCTTAAACACCCGCCGGATTTTCTGCTCACGCTGTTGGGGAGTGACCTGCTGCTGACCAAATGTATTATCTAACCGGCTCATTGGGTTTAACCTGAAAAAAGATTAATTCAGGATTATACCCGAGATTGGCTGATTTAAAAATCAGGAATTGTTTTGAAAAAT
This sequence comes from Gammaproteobacteria bacterium, assembly GCA_027076245.1. GTDB lineage: Bacteria > Pseudomonadota > Gammaproteobacteria > GRL18 > GRL18 > JANELJ01. The sequence goes on along the minus strand of JALTKC010000031.1, from coordinate 5,798 downwards.
AGAACCCTGTTCGGGTACGCGGGCAGGATGCCCGCGCTCCGAGGGAAAGGAATGATAGTGCCTAGCGCTTTAAATAGGAAGGCATTTTAAGGGTTTGCTGGGACATGGCCTGTTCATAACCGTATTTGCCCTGACGCTCGGCTTTATTGGCCAGTTTAATCGCCTTGTCAAAATCACCTTTTTGTCTGGCCTGTTCAGCCTTTTTAATGATTTTACCTGTGTCACGCCATTCACCCTTTACAGAAGCGGCTTTCTTACGTGCCTGTTCCGCCGCCGCAATGGCATCCTGTGCGTCTTTATCGCTGGCGGCTGCCAGGATCACAGTTGAAGTGAATCCAAGTACTACAATCAATAGCAGTTTAATGGCTAATTTCATTATTATCTCCTGTTATCTGTATCAATATTATTTACGGGAACCGGGACCGTTCAGTTCCAGACCATTGCTGAGATAGGTCAGGAAATATTCCAGATTACGATACTCTTCTCCCTGCGCCTTAAAAGGTTTGGCTCTGACCTGTTTATTACAGCCGGTAAAACGGCGATGCAGAGTACCTACAGCTCCCCATTTGGAACGATACACAGGAAAATGAGTGGTATGACCCAGAGCAGGGCTTAGATTGTCCGAACGAATTCGATTGCCGGCATTTTGAATATGACAGGTCGCACAGGAGAAGTTTAACTGACCACGACGGGAAAAAAAGAATTTCTTACCATCTTCGTAGGCTGCCAGAGCACCTGGCTCATCTTCAGGGATCACCACATGGGTCTTTTTACCACGGGATTCATAGGCAATATAGGCCAGAATATCGTTAATGCTGCCTTTTTTATATTTCAACGGTTTTTCACCATTGGCTTCGCGGCACTGATTAATGGCCAGAGGCAGGGTCATTACTTTAGCCTGCTTTTTGTCCCAGCGAGGATATTGATCGGCAATGGCCGGTCCGTCCGGGAAACAGTCCTTATAAGTTTTGCCATTGGCAAAGGGTTTTTCCCACATGGTCTGGCCTTTTTCTATGGCAATCTCATAGGGGGGAAATTCTTCAATAGCTTCCCAGCTTTCCCTACCCACTGTATCATAAGCATAAACACCGTTAGCGTATTCACTTAATGGAATACCCACAAAACGGGTTTCAAAATATTCTATAATGGTTTTACGATCCTCCTCAGGACTGGCATAAACAGAAGGTACAATCGTTAGTGTCATAACGGTCAGTAATAAACAAACACTTAACTTCTGCATTTTAGTTTTCACTAATAGTTTTTTCATAATGGTTTTCCCCGATAATTATAGTGAATAGATAAAGTCAACAACCTTATCCAGTTCGCTTTCCGTTAATACCTCATATTTACCAAACAAAGGCATGGATGTTTCAGGGTTACGTTTGGAGGCATTCCAGATTTGTGCCCTAAGTACTTTTTTATCAGGAAAACGACTTTTCATCATTACCAGAGGTGGTGCAATATTACCGGGACTGACCCCGTCTTTAATCATATGGCAGGCCAGACAATTACCTTTTTTACGGGAAAAAGCCAGCTCTTTACCCTGCTCAATATTAGAACCTTTAGCTGTATCGGCTGCATGGGATTGAATAGCTGGCAGCATCAGACTCACTGTCAGCACCATGGTGCCAGACAGAGTAAACCCTCTTATTGTTTTAATCATTATGGATCTCCAGTGAAATGACATTATTAAGCTCCAGAAATCCAGCACTTTATATCAAGCCTTTTATAGCCAGTACGACCAGGGATTTTAATAAAGGGATTTACAGGAACTTATTATTTTTATTATTAAAAATTGCCTGCACGACTTTTGCATTTGATTGTTATTATTAATTGTTAAGCAATCAAACTTTCATACGATGGTCTTTAACACAGCAACATTAAGTGTTTATTCGACTTTTATTCGACTAAGGAGCATCAATAGTTGTGCAGGCCAATACCAAAGGGACTCCTGTCCCTCTTTCAGGCTAATAATATTATGAACCTTACAGAGCAAAGAAAAATTAGAGAAAATAATAGATTTTATGGTGGTTTTCCACCATATGTATTTAAACCGGTGTTGGTATTAGTATTGCTATTCAATTAGTTTCAGGGTTAAAGCCATACGCATTAGGTCTGACAGAGTATCAGCGGCCATTTTCTCCATAACCCGGGAACGATGCGCTTCAACCGTTGACTGGCTGATATTCAGTTCAGACGCAATAATCTTATTGCGCTTGCCTTCAATAACAAACTGCAGCACTTCCTTTTCCCTGGGGGTCAGGTCATTATAACGGGCTTCGATATCCTGTATCCGGGACGACTCCCCTCTTTGTACAGCATCCTGTTCGATGGCCTTATGTACCGTGTCAAGCATAGACTGATTATTAAAGGGTTTTTCAATAAAATCCACAGCCCCGGCGGTAACGGCACGGACCGCCATAGGTACATCACCATGACCGGTAATAATGATAATGGCCGGATGAATACGCTCAGCCGCCAGCCGGGCCTGCAGATCCAGGCCGCTGATACCGGGCATACGTACATCCAGAATCAGACAACCGGGCTTATCCACATCAAACTGATCCAGATATTCCTGAGCCGATGCATAGGTTTCTGTATTCAGACCTACTGACTCCATTAACAGTCGTAAGGCATTACGCACCTGTTCGTCATCATCAACAATAAAAACCGTAGGCTTTATCATTTATTTTTTTACCTCTTCCTTAAATACTGGTTTTCTTTTTTTAGTTAACTTTTTCTGGCTTAGCTTTTCTGGCTTAGCTTTCCAGCTTAGTTTTCTGAATTTATTTCGTATTATTATTCTGCTCCGAATCACTGATAACCGGCAAGGCAAAACGGAACGCTGTACCTTCTACACTGGCTGAATGCAGATACATCTGCCCCTGGTGTGACTCTATAATTCCCTGACTGATAGACAGCCCCAGGCCCAGGCCGTTTTCCTTACTGGTCACAAAAGGATCAAACAGTCCCTGTTTAATTTTATCATCAATTCCCGGTCCTGTATCCTCCACTGTTACAATGACAGCGTTATCTCCGGCCATTTCAGTGGTTATGGTTAAAAATCGGTTGTCTTCGGGGCTTTGCAGCATGGCCTCAATGGAATTCTTGCATAAATTCAGCAGCACCTGTTCAATCTGTATCGGCTGTGCCAGCACTTCCTGAATATCGGGCGACATCTTGCGTATTACCCTGACACCGGCTTTTCGTGCCTCTGGCTGGATAAACAACAGCACTTCTTCTATCAATGCATTGATATTGGTTTTGGAACGTTCCGGCTGTTCCTTACGCACAAACTGACGCAGTTGGCGAATAATTTCTCCGGAATGTTCTGCCTGGGTACCAATGGTTTCCAGTACATCGATTAACTTCTCTGTATCTACCTGGCCACTTTCCAGCATCTGTATGCAGGCAAAGGAACTGGTGGCAATAGCTGTTAGAGGCTGATTCAGTTCATGGGCGATGCCTGAAGCCATTTCACCCATGGTGTTTAAGCGAGCCATATGTGCCAGTTCTATCTGGTGTCGCCGGTTTTCTTCTTCTGCTTTTTTTCGTTCACTGATGTCTCTGAATACCACAACACTGCCAATGGTTTTACCGGTATGATCCTTCATGGGCGTACTGCTGTATTCCACAGGGAAAGAACTGCCATCTTTTTTCCAGAATACATCATCGGCAATAAAACGCGGTGTTTCATCCCGAAACGTCAGATAGACAGGACAGTCTTCTGCTTTATGTAAAGTCCCGTCTGCATGAGAATGATGCAGCAAATCATGCTGATTGCCGTGCTGCATTTCCTGTAGTTCCCAGCCGGTCATTTTCCTCATGGAGCGGTTCATAAAGGTACAGTTACCATTAACGTCCACACCATAAATCCCATCACAGACAGAATTAAGTACCAGATCATGCTGATATTCAAGTGAACGATTAGATTTTTTTAAACGGGCATTTAAGCGAGCAACCCAGGTACTCATTATGGTCAGCATTAACAGGAACACACTGACAACAGCAATTCCCTTCCAGTAGCGCTTTATTGCATCCTGCAGAGTAAACATACCTTCATCCTGATAAGGCGGCAATTTTAACTCTTTAAACAGTTCATGAACCTGCTGGTAATCCAGCGGAATAGTCCAGCCAAAATAATGACTGTTTTTTCCAGTATGCTGCTGACTCATTTGAAACAGGGCTATAGCGACCTTCTGAGCCAGTTCATTAGGCGTGTTCTGCAGTTTGCTGAAAGGCCACTCGGGGTATAAGGGCGTACTATGGATATAAGGGAAACCATCGTAAATAACCGGGTGAATAATTTTAAATTCATCCAGACGAATTTTACCGTTGGCAGCCAGCTTCTCCAGTATACCGCTGCGCACCATGCCTACATCCACAAAACCGTCCCTGACCGCCATCACTACTTTATCATGAGTCTCACCAAAGCTTAGACTGGCAAAATCACTAAAAGGATCTATTTTTGCCTCTTTTAATACTCCCCATTCCATCTGAAAACCGCCCAGGGAAGTTTTATCCACGGCCATAACTTTTTTACCACGCAGATCCTCCAGAGTATTAATATCATTTCTAAGCTGCCGGGCAAATATCACCCCGCCAAACACATTCAAAGGGATATTACCCACACTATTATTTAAAGTGGCAATACGGGAAACCCGGTATCGCACTTCCATACTGACGTATATGCCGGAATTAACCAGCAGAAAATCAATTTCAGACTGTCTTACCGATGGTTCTATTTCATCAAACTTTAAGGGAACAATTTTAAACTGATAACCCTTTAAAGCCGCATTAAGATAATCCGCCGTCGGTGCCCAGATCTGACGGGTAACATCATCACCACGGTGGCTCAACACCCCGATACGAATAACATTATCCGCAGCCAGAACCGGAAGTGATAACAGCAGAATTAAAAAAAGCAGAACAACCCTGGGTAAATTAAATATCAAAAGAGGTATCCATAATTAATTGGTTTTATTTAGGTTTAAAGTATAAGTTTCATCCTGCCATTCTACAACTGACAAAGCTAGCGTAACTACACAGCTTCGGTTATTAATTACAACTATTAAGGAAAACCATAATACCCTATCAAGTTTTTATCCATATTATTCTGCCTGGTTATTTTTGATAATAACGGATTAAAAATTCAGAAAATTCAGAAAGTTAAATCAGAACAAGCTTATATAGCAGCAATTTTATCTTAACAACCATCGCAAACAAGAGTTAACAATGACAGTATCCAGACGTAATTTTGTAAAAGTAATGGGCCTTGCAGGAACAGCCGGCTCCGTACCCATGATGATTCCGGGCATTTCAGTGGGCAAAACCGACAATAAACAAAAAACCAGACCCGAAGATTTTTACAACCTGCCCTTAAAAGGCACCGCCCGCATACTACACATAACCGATGTCCACGGCCAGCTCAAACCGGTGTACTTCCGTGAGCCTAATGTCAACCTGGGGGTTGGCGAAGCCTATGGCCGTCCGCCTCATCTGGTGGGTAAAAAACTGCTCAAATGGATGGGCCTCAAACCCAATACCCCTGAAGCCTATGCCTATACCTATTTAAATTTCGACAATGTCGCCCCGATTTACGGCAAGACCGGCGGCTTTGCCCATATTAAAACCCTACTGGAGCGCCTGCGTAAACAGGCCGGCGGCAAACAGAACACTCTGACCATTGACGGCGGTGACCTGTGGCAGGGTTCCGGTACGGCCCTGTGGACCCGCGGTGTGGACATGGTGGAAGCTTCTAATATTTTAGGGCTGGATGTCATGGTGGGGCACTGGGA
>JALTKC010000030.1 GCA_027076245.1 Gammaproteobacteria bacterium | reverse complement strand
CTGGGTACGGCTACTACCTCTGAGCATTTGCAGAAACTGTTTCGTCTGTGTGATGAAGTCATTTTCTGTTTTGATGGTGACAGGGCCGGACGGGAAGCGGGCTGGCGGGCAATGAAAAATGCCCTGGTGGCCATCCAGCCGGGCAAGCAGGCCCGTTTTATGTTCCTTCCTGAAGGCGAAGATCCGGACAGTCTGGTTCGGCAGCAGGGTAAAGCCGGTTTTGAAGCAGAAATTGATAAGGCTCAAAGTTTTTCCGGATTCTTTTTTGATACTCTTATGCAGCAGGTGGATATGGAAACCCTGGACGGGCGTTCCAAACTGGTTGATTTAAGCAAACCTTATCTGCAGCAGATCCAGGAAGGGGTATTCCAGACCATGATGGTGACACGTCTGTCGGAGCTGGCAGATATTGACCGTATTACTTTGTCTTCCCTGTTAGGAATAAAAACCGCTGCGGCTGCGTCTATAGACCGTTCGGGGGGTGGTTTTAAACAAAAGACGCTCAGTCAGGCTTCACCCCAGGTGGCCTCACCGGTCAGAAAAGCCATTGCTTACCTGCTGCAATATCCACAGCTGGCAGAATTAAGCGGTGATCCGGGACGTTTTGCAGCACTGGAACTGGCGGATATCGGACTTTTTGTGCAGCTGCTTGATTTACTGCAGAATGATCCCAATTTAAACACAGCAAGGATACTTGCACACTGGTCCGATCCCGGACAGCGGCAGTATCTGGAGCAGTTAGCTGTTGAGCCTTCCTTATTAAGTGATGAGGAGGCCATCCGCTGCGAGTTTAATGAAATATTGCAACTGCTGGGCCGTCAGTTCCAGCAGCAGCGTTTTAATCGTCTGGAGCGTAAAGAGCGTCAGCAGGGACTGAACCAGACAGAAAAAAAAGAGTACCTGCAATTACTCAATTTACTGAATGCAAAACAGCTATGACAGACAGGTTCACAATTCGTGAGGGTATTAGTGTGCAGAAGCGGACTTTATCAGCAAATTTTAATGGCTTTTGTATGGCTTGGCTCGCAGAATTTTGACAAATATGCTAAAATAGCAAGTTATCTTTCGTTGTTTAATCTTCAATTTGACAGACTTATTTAGAATCAAAAACCAGGATCAAGAGGTTTATGGATCAAGAAACACAACAATCTAAAATCAAACAGCTTATCGCTCGTGGTAAGGAGCAGGGATATCTCACCTATGCTGAGGTCAATGACCACCTGCCTAATGATATTCTCGAACCCGAACAGATTGAAGATATTATCGCCATGATCAATGACATGGGCATTAAGGTGGTTGAAGTGGCCCCCGATGCCGATGATCTGATTGTTGAAGGCTCTACCAGTTCGACGACTGATGATGATGTGGTTGAAGAAGCGGCTGCCGCACTGGCCACTCTGGACAGCGAGTTCGGTCGTACGACCGATCCCGTACGTATGTATATGCGTGAAATGGGTTCGGTTGAACTTCTGACCCGTCAGGGCGAAATCAAAATTGCCAAGCGTATTGAAGAAGGTGTCCGGCAGATGTTTACTGCGCTGGCCTCTTATCCTGCTACCATTAACCTGTTGCTGGAAGAATACGAAAAAGTTGAAAAAGGTGAGAAAAAAATCACTGATATTCTAAGCGGTTCCGGTTTTGCACTGCAGGAAGAAGAAGATATCGAAGATCATCTCCTCGCTAACCCTGCTGCAACACCCAATGATGTCAGCGACAATGATGATACTGAAGAGGTGGCAGAGGTAGAGCCTGATGGCCCTGATATGGAAATGGTTCAGGAACATTTTGAATACATTCGTGAACTGAACAAAAAGCTCCTGTGTGAAGAAGCCGGTAAAAACGAAGGCGACAAGGACGACTACGATACCGACAAGTGTAAAGCACTGCGTGCTGAAATGGCAGATGCCTTTATGAAGCTTAAGCGTACCCACAAACTGAATGAACGTATGATTTCTGGT
>JALTKC010000029.1 GCA_027076245.1 Gammaproteobacteria bacterium | reverse complement strand
CCTGAAAAAATTCACTATTTAAAACCCGCATCACTTTTTCTGTATATTGTGGATCAGTCGCATAACCAGCCTGATGCAGAGAGCGGATATAATTCTGGTTTCTGTTTGAATCATGCAAACTCTGTTCCATACTCCGCCTGCCCGATACCGCCTGTTGGTAACGGGGACTGTTCAAAATAAAATCAGCATAATCATTAAAACTTTGTTCATAGGAATCGTAAGCCCGGAAGCTGCTTTTTTGCTGGATGGGACGATTGTGAATATACTCCATGGATATTTTATCCATCTGCTTACCCGGCCAGTTTTTGCCGGCTTTTATATTAAACAGATTATAACTGCTTTGCTGACCGGAAGAGATAATATGCTTGCCCCAGCCAGTTTCCAGAGCAGCCTGTGATAACAGAACTTCCGGCGAAACACCCAGTTTTCTGGCGGTTTTCTCTGCCAGAGGCCAGAGTTTTTGAACAAAATCCTGAGGGCTTGCAAATTTACCATTGAATGAACTGACTGAAACAGGCTCTTTGGATACTGTTTCTGGCTGTTTTTGCTGTATAGTTTCTGCTTGACTTATAGAAGCTGTATCGTCTTTCCTGATATTACGATAGGGATCAATAAAAAACTTTCTCTGAGGCATGACCAGATTACGATCTTCTTTTGGAGTATTCTGAACCAGACCAGCCTGAGTCTGCATCTGTTCAACAATGGATTTAGCCAGCCCGATTCCCTGACCTTTCGATAATTCCATTGCCAGTTGCTGGTCATACATATCCCGGTAACTGTCCATGGCCTGACTTTTAAAATAGGGATCTTCCATACCGGTTTTACGCAGCCCCTTAATCATCATACTGATCATAACCGCTTCAAACTGACGCGCCACTTCCGGCAAAGCGGAACGAGCATCTTTACGGGCTGAAGATTTTAAGTTCTGCAGTCCGTTAAGGTCGGTATAAATGTCTGTTCTGGCTGTAATGCTCATTTTCCTTACCTGAATTTTTTTACCCACACCCTAACCCTCTCCCAGAGGGAGAAGGAATGGAAGTTGCCTTAAATAATAATTAACTCAGCGTTTAAAGAACCGGCTGCTTTGAGGGCTTCCAGAATTGCCACCAGTTCAGCGGGACTGGCTCCTATATTATTAATGGCTCTGACCACTTCATCCAGAGTAACCCCGAGATTAAACAGAAAAGCACCTTTATTAGTAGCCGTTACTTCAACATCCGATTTTGGTGCCACAACAGTCTGGCCATTGGAAAAGGCCGGGGGCTGACTAATGGTTGGGTCGTTGGTAATAGTGACGGTGAGATTGCCATGTGAAACCGCAGCAGGCTGGACAATAACATTCTGACCAATAACCACCGTACCGGTTCTTGCGTTAACTACAATTTTTGCAGCAGCCGTGCCGGGGTTAAAGGTCAGGTTTTCCAGCATAGATAAATAAGATACTTTTTGATTCAGATCGACCGGTGCACTAACTCTGACTGAAGAAGCATCAACAGCACGGGCCGTACCCAGCCCCATAGTATCGTTAATGACTTCTGCCAGACGATGGGCAGTAGTAAAATCGGGACGATGCAGGTTAAGAGTGATTGAATTACCGTTAATAAAAGAGGTTGGTACTTCTCTCTCCACCGTAGCACCATTTGGAATACGGCCACTGGTAGGCACATTAACAGTAACAGATGAACCGTCATTGCCACCGGCATTCAAGCCGATAACCACCAGGTTACCCTGAGCTACTGCGTATATCTGACCATCAGCCCCTTTTAAGGGTGCCATTAACAAAGTGCCACCACGAAGGTTTTTGGAATTACCAATAGAAGAAACATTCACATCAATTTTCTGTCCTGGCTTAGTAAACGGTGGAAGTTCAGCACTTAAAGACACGGCAGCCACATTTTTAATGGGCAGATTGGCCCCAGGCGGCAAAGTAATCCCCAACTGCTCCAGCATATTCCTCATACTG
>JALTKC010000028.1 GCA_027076245.1 Gammaproteobacteria bacterium | reverse complement strand
TCCGGTGGATGAGCTGCACTGGCAGAATAATAATGAAGGTGTGGACTTCAGAGAATCGATCCTTAATCTGCACAGTCTCAGCCGGGAGCAGGCTGAAGCACTGCTGGAACGTCTGGAACAAAGTGAGTTCAGTGACCACTCCGAGGTTTGCAGCCTGATTGGTATTGCCCCTGATCCGGGCAGTGTCTGGGAAAGCCTGCGTATTGGTGAACTAAAAGGTATGCTGGCACTGCACATTGGCGACTATGAGCAGGCACTGGACTGGAGTGAATGGTGTCTGGAACTGGGCCAGCTCAGTGAGCAGCGGGACAAGTTTTATCGGGCACTGATTGCTTTATTAGAGATAGAACTGGATGAACAGCGCCAGAGAAGCGACTATCTGCCCGGTTTTAATGCCCTGTACGGAAAGGACATGATTGACCGCTGTATTGCCCTGGTTGACGGAGAAAAGAACTACGACGGCCTGTGGAATGCCGGGCTGGAATTAAAGGACATGCAGCGTCATCACAGCCTGCTGGAGGCCTATCATAAATTACAACGTGCTAAGGAACAGCAGCACCAGCAACAGTGTCTTTAAGAATTGTTCTTAAGTCCTGTTATTAATGAATGCCCCTAATAATTAGGGCTGTTTTATTGCTAAGTTATTGATTAGAATTTAGCAATTATTGTGTATTTAAAGTAGAGAAGCTATGAAAGACAGTTTTGCCGATATCATTTCAGCCGTGGGAGAAGACCTGCAGCGGGATGGTTTAAGAGATACTCCCGAACGTGCGGCCAAGGCCTTTAAGTTTTTAACCCGCGGTTATACCCAGGATATTGATGAAGTCGTCAACGGGGCGATTTTTGATTCCGATAATGATGAAATGGTACTGGTTAAGGACATTGAGGTCTATTCCCTGTGCGAACATCACCTGCTGCCCTTTATCGGTAAATGTCATGTGGCTTATCTGCCGCAGGGCAAGGTGATTGGCCTGTCCAAGATAGCTCGGCTTGTGGATATGTATGCCCGTCGCCTGCAAATTCAGGAGAATATGACCAAACAGATTGCTGAAACCATTATGCAGGTGACCAATGCTAAAGGGGTGGGCGTAGTGCTGGAAGCCAGGCATTTATGTATGATGATGCGGGGTGTGGAAAAACAGAACTCCATGATGACGACTTCCATGATGCTGGGGGCTTTTAGAGATGTGCCCTCAACCCGTGCTGAATTTCTGAACCTGATCCGATAAAGGCATTACGGTAAAAGACATGATCGCCACTATCTATATTAAAAATTTGCGTCTGCGAACCTTTATTGGTTTTAATGAGGAAGAGCGAATAAAAAAACAGGATGTGGTCATTAATATCACTCTGAACTACGATGCCAGTGCCGCTTCCCAAACTGATAATGTGGACGATGCCTGTAATTACAAGATACTGACCAAGCAGGTCATAGAACGGGTAGAAAGCCAGTCATTTAATTTACTGGAAAAGATGGCCGCCGATATTATTGCGTTGATACGGGAGCTGGATGAGGTATTACAGGCAGAAGTGGAAATTGATAAGCCCCATGCCCTGCGTTTTGCTGACTCTGTGTCGGTAAAAGCAAGCTACAATAAAAGTGACTTATAATAAAATAAGGCGTGATTTCAGGTTAGAAACTACGCTCTACTGAAAAATTAGCCAGCGTGATCAGCGCTTCCTTATAGTCTGAGTCAGGAATAATATCCAGTTGAGCAATGGCCTGATCCGCTTCATCCCGTGCAACTTCGCGGGTGTAGTCTAAAGCACCGGTATTATGAATGGTGCGGGTAATTTCATCAATCTGTTCCAGTCCGCCCTGTTCAATGGCATTTATAATCATTTGTGCTTCTTCATCAGAACCATGGGACATAGCGTAGATCAGTGGCAGGGTCGGTTTGCCTTCGGCCAGATCATCACCGACATTTTTACCCATATCCTCACTACTGGCACTATAGTCAAG
>JALTKC010000027.1 GCA_027076245.1 Gammaproteobacteria bacterium | reverse complement strand
GGTAGAGACCATCAGCAAAAATATAAAAAATTTTATCATGTATCAGTAAACTAACGCTTAAAACGATTGTTTAAAATTATTGTTTTTAAAGTCTCCGTCAGCAAATTAAAACACAGTCACTCTTAAAACAAAAGTGATTATAAAGCTGACTCATTATCTTAGAGAAATAACAGGCCAGCCCTGCTGTTGGGCGTGATTACGCAGTTTTTTATCCGGATCAACGGCTACCGGGTGGCTGACCTTCCGCAGCAGGGGTAAATCATTAAATGAATCACTGTAAAAATAACTCTCCTGCAGATTAAATTCCCTTTGTTCCTGCTTTTTTTGTGTCAGCCATTGTTCCAGCCGGGTCACCTTACCTTCCTGAAAACAGGGAATGCCGGAAACTTTACCAGTATAATGGTTATCAATTTTTTCCGGCATCGTTGCAATAATATCATCTACACCTAGTTTTTGGGCAATGGGCGCTGTAACAAAATGATTGGTTGCGGTAATAATAAGCAGATAGTCATTATTTTTGCGGTGTTTTTCTAATAAATCCTCAGCTTTCGGCAGCCAGATAGAATCAATCCGGCTCTGCATAAATTCTTTGTGCAGAGCATCCAGTTCATTGGCGGAGTATTGACTCAAAGGTGCCAGGCTGAATTCCAGAAATTCAAATATATCAAGTGTTCCAGCCTTGTATTCATCATAAAAACGCTGGTTTTCACGTTCGTAAATCTCGCCATCCACGAGTTTTTTATCGACCAGAAACTGTCCCCAGAGATAATCACTGTCACCGGCAATCAGGGTGTTGTCCAAATCAAATATTGCTAAATTCACTAATTATTCCTAAATTTTCATTAAAACCCGTTGATTTTACCACTTTTCTTGAAAAAACAGTGATATAATTATTAATCAATATATAAATGGTCTTAATAACTCTGGTGCTTTTCTGATAAAAAATGGTGATAAAAAGTGGTAAAAGTCCCTGATGAATGTGCCTGATAAAATGGTGTTAAATTGTGATTGATTCAGATGGCTATCGTCCAAATGTTGGCATTATTATAGTCAATGATGAGGGCAAACTGTTCTGGGCACGCCGTATTGGCCAGGATGCCTGGCAGTTTCCTCAGGGCGGAATTGCTTATGCTGAATCACCGGAGCAGGCGGTTTTCAGAGAACTTAATGAAGAAACAGGTTTACAGCCGAAAGATGTTAAAATCATTGCTCAAACCGAAGGCTGGCTGCGTTATGATCTGCCTGAACATCTGATCAGGCGTTATAAGCGTCCTGTCTGTATAGGCCAGAAACAAAAATGGTTTATGCTCAGGTTGCTGGCAAATGAATCTTCAATATCATTAAAAAATGAAAACCAGCGCCCGGAGTTTGATTTATGGAAATGGGTCGATTACTGGGAACCTTTGAGTGAAGTGATTGCCTTTAAACGGGATGTCTATCGTGAAGCACTGGAATATTTTGCACCGGTGCTGAATATTCCTGAAAAAAAATAATTCCAGGAGTAGTATTAATTTTATTTTACAGGGGGGATTTATGCTGCATACACTGCGGCGTATTGTTCAGGAAGTTAATTCCACCAGAGATCTTAATCAGGTACTGGAAATTATCGTACAACGGGTAAAAAAAGCCATCAATGCCGATGCCTGCTCTATTTACCTGTTTGAAAATAAGACCTTTACCCTGTTGGCCACTGAGGGCCTGAATAAGGAACTGGTAGGCAAGGTGCATATGCCTGTCGGTACTGGACTGGTTGGTCTGGTGGCGCAGCGTGCCGATCCTCTTAATCTTGATGATGCTCAGGAGCATCCCCGTTTCCAGCTTTTTACCGCTCTTAATGAAGAACGCTTTCATGGCTTTGTCGGTATTCCTATTACTCATCATCGGGAAGTGCTGGGTGTGCTGGTGGCTCAATCCGAGTCACGGTTGCGTTTTTCCCATGATATCGTTAATTTTCTGGTCACCATTGCGG
>JALTKC010000026.1 GCA_027076245.1 Gammaproteobacteria bacterium | reverse complement strand
CCAGTGACAATAACCTTGCCGTTTTCCGCCAGCGCTTCACCAATGGCATCCAGTGACTCTTCCACTGCGGCATCAATAAACCCGCAGGTATTGACCACTACTAATTCTGCATTCTGGTAGGAATCACCAATATCATAACCTTCTGCCCGCAGGCGGGTGAGGATCTGCTCTGAATCCACCAGCGCCTTGGGACAGCCCAGGCTGATAAAACCGATTTTAGGAGCCGATTGACCGGCCTGAGTATTTAATGACATACTGCCTCTGAACTTTTTCCTATTTGAAGCGTCATTATAACAACTTTCTAAACTTTAGGCTTATGGTATTGTCCTGCACAATAAACCATAATCTGTGTCAGTTCGTTTATTAATAAAGTATCTATAATCTGACAGTGCGGGCATCTTGCCTGCATCAGAAAAAAATAAAAACTAACAAAGGAATAACAATGAATAAATTATTATTAACAGCAGCAGCCAGCACCCTGGTTCTAACGGCCTGTACCAATGAATACACTCCGTCAGAAAAGGCTAATGGTGAAGAAATTTTTAAGGCAGCCTGTATAAGCTGTCATAAACCTATTGAAGGCAAGGACAATATTTATTATGAGCTGACTGCCGAAAATATGAATCAGGCTTATATTGAAGCCAAAATTACCGAAGGCAGCTTAATGATGCCCAAATTCCCCAATCTCACCGGAGAAAATCTCTCTGCTGTCAGTCAGTATGCCCTGGAACACTCGGCTGAAAAAAATAAATTCTAAATCTCATTTTACGGAGCCGTATCCTAATGCTCCGTAAACTTCAGCTTATTCCTGTTTTTTTTAATCAGTTCAAAGTTTTTATTCTAACCCCTGTTTTAATTCCTTCCTGCCTTGCTAAAAAACTATTCTGGTTTATGCTTTAGTTAATTCTGAATAAACTTTCGCAATTAAGGAGCCGGTGTTTTTATGAATATAAATAAAGATCTGGAGTATCTGATTTCCGAGATCCCCATTTTTAATGAACTGGATGCTGAAGATACCCGGATTTTAACCAGATATCTCTTCCCCAAGGACTTGCCTGTTGGCGGTCTGGTGTGCAAGGAAGGGCAGCATGGCAGTTTTCTGAGTTTTGTGGCTTCGGGAGAGCTGGAAATTGTTAAAACTCTGGAAGGTCAGGAAGTTAAAATTTCTACAATTTCTGAAGGGGACTCACTGGGTGAAATGGCGCTGATTGATGGTCTGACCCGTTCAGCCACGGTCAGGGCCTGTCGGCCATCAACTATTTTAATCCTGCGCCGGGATGATTTTAATACCCTGTTATCAGAGCATCCTGCTGTTGGTATTAAAATTTTAAAAGGCATCGCCCGCCTGTTAAGCCTGAATTTACGCAAGGCTTCGGCTCAGTTGACGACTTTTATGACCATGACTCAGTAGCAGCCAGCAAAGTGCTAACGATTAGTACGTTTGTTCTTTTTACCGCCGAATTTTTTTGCCATATGTTTGGTCTGACGATGACGACGTTCCAGAACCTTTTTGGTTTTTTCATTATTACGCCGGGTATTACGAAACGGGTTGGCGCTGTTTTTAAATTCCAGACGAATAGGTGTTGCTTCCAGTTTCAGCCATTTCCGAAAACTGTTTACCAGATAGCGCTTATACGCTTCAGGAATAAACTCGGTCTGGGTACCATGAATAACAATTAAAGGCGGATTGACCCCGCCCTGATGGGCATAACGCAGTTTAATCCGCCGTCCTCTGGCCAGCGGCGGCTGATGCATCTGCACTGCTTCTTCTAATAAGGTGCTTAATTTAGAAGCCTGATGCCGTTTCATGGCGGACTCATAGGCTTTATTTACCGAGTTGTACAATAAGCCGACACCACTGCCGTGCAGAGCAGAAATATAGTGGTATTTGGCATAATCCAGATAAGGCAGACGCCGTTCCAGCTGGTCTTTAACAAACTGCCGGCCATCCTGGCTCATACCGTCCCACTTGTTAATGAC
>JALTKC010000025.1 GCA_027076245.1 Gammaproteobacteria bacterium | reverse complement strand
TCCTGCGGATCCACATTCCCCTGTGAAGACATATCATTTACACTATTCATAAACCCATTATCCAATATTTACAAAACAACTCCAAGCCTCTAAGCTCTTTCTCAACGCTCAACGCTCAACGCTCAACGCTCAACGCTCAACGCTCAACGCTCAACACTCAACGCTCAACGCTCAACGCTCAACGCTCAACGCTCAACGCTCTTTTTCCATTCCCCAGCCTGCCGCTTCACAGTCTCCTCATCAATCGTCATCAACTTCCGCCCCTTCAACAAATGCCTCCCCTGTACCCACACATCACTGACCTGTTCCCTTGAAGCCGAATAAACAATCTGTGAAACAGGATGATAAACCGGCTGGGTTTCAATCGCATCCAGATCAATTGCAATAATATCCGCAGCCTTACCTTTTACCAGAGAGCCGGTAAGTGCATCAATACCTAAAGCTTTTGCCCCGTTTAAGGTTGCCATGCGCAAAGCGGTATAAGCTGGTACTGAGGCGGCGTTACCACTCACTGCTTTAGCCAGCAAAGCTGCAGACTGTAATTCGCCCAGCATATCCAGATCATTATTACTGGCTGCACCGTCAGTACCCAGAGCGGTATTGATATTATTCTCAAGCAATCGGCTGACCGGACAGAAACCACTGGCAAGTTTCAAATTGGATTGCGGGCAATAAACCACATTAACCCCATAACGCCGCAGCACTTCAAATTCATCTTCTTCCAGTTGAGTCATATGTACAGCCAGCAGGGAGGGGGATAACAGGTTCAGTTGTTCCAGTCGTTTAATCGGGCGTAGGGCGGTATTGCTCAGAGACTGCTGAATTTCATCGCTTGTCTCATGCAGATGAATATGTACAGGGATTTCCAGTTCTTCTGCCAGAGCATTAAGTTTAATTAAATGTTCATCCGATACCGTATAGGGGGCATGGGGAGCAAAGGCTGTGGTGATAAGAGGATGATGACGATACTGCTCATACAGCTCCAGTCCCTTGTGCAGGTACTCAGCCCCGTCTTTGGCCCAGGCAGAGGGAAAATCAATGACTATCAGGCCGATACATGCCCGAATACCGCTCTGCTCTGCGGCTTTGGCGGTTGCATCAGGGAAAAAGTACATATCATTGAAGGTGGTGGTGCCACCGCGCAGCATTTCAGCGATGGCCAGTTCCGTACCCTGTTTTACAAATTTATAATTGACGCATTTTGCCTCGGCTGGCCAGATATGGTTGTTCAGCCAGTCCATTAAAGGCAGGTCATCCGCCATACCACGCATCAATGACATGGCTGCATGGGTATGGGTATTTATAAAACCGGGCAGCAGGGCATGTGTATTCAGATGATGTTCAATAGTTCCCTGGTATTTTTTTCTGCATTTATCGGCTGACAGAATATCAACAATAATGCCGTTATCAATTACCACAGCATAATATTCTAAAACGCTTTTGTCTGACTCTGTTTCAGTTTCTAATGGTATTACCCATCGACCATAAATGACCTGTTCAACACTCTGCACAAATTCCTCCAAAAATTTGACTGTTTCTTTATCTGAATTGATTATATGATATTGTGTCTGAATTTTGTTATAAAAACGATTTTTAATATAAATAAATTAATGAAGGTAACTTCCATGTCTCTAAAAGCCCATGACTCGATAAAACCCATTATCTGGAAAGAAGACAAACTGTTTCTTCTGGATCAGCGCCTGCTGCCGCAGGAGGAAACCTATATTGCTCTGGATAATGTTAAGGCTGTTGCACAGGCCATTACAGATATGGTTGTCAGAGGCGCACCGGCCATAGGTATTACTGCAGCCTATGGTATTGTGATTGCTGCCCGTGAGCGTCTGAAAGAGCAGCCGGACAACTGGAAAATCACCATTGAGGATGATCTGGATATCCTGGCGCAATCCAGACCGACCGCTGTAAACCTGTTCTGGGCCATTGATATGATGCGGGAAGTCATTAAAGGTTTAAACAGTGATGATCCGGTTGCAACCTTGCTGAGTATTGCCAGACAGGTACATGAAGATGATATTGCAGCCAATGTAAAAATGGGGCAGTCAGGTGCCGATTTAATTGGGGAGCCCTGTGCGGTTCTAACCCATTGTAATGCCGGTGCTCTGGCGACCGGGGGCTATGGAACTGCCCTGGGGGTTATACGCAGTGCTTTTGCCCAGGGTAAAATCAACCATGTTTATGCTGATGAAACCCGTCCCTGGCTGCAGGGTGCCCGTTTAACCGCCTGGGAAATGGTACAGGAAAATATACCGGTATCGCTGCTGGTGGAAGGAGCGGCGGCACATATGATAAAAACCTCTCAAACCACTGAACAGCCCATCCGCTGGATCATTGTCGGTTCGGACCGTATTGCTGCGAATGGGGATGTGGCCAATAAAATCGGGACTTATGCTTTGGCTGTAATGGCACGGCATCATGGGATTAAATTTATGGTGGCAGCACCCACCACAACCATTGATATGAATATCAGCAGCGGCGAGCAAATCCCCATTGAGGAACGCTCTGATACTGAAGTTCTGGGCTGTTCCGGACAGCCGGTAGCCGCCTCCGGAGCACTGGCCAGAAACCCGGCTTTTGACGTAACTCCGGCAGAACTGGTGGATGCGATCGTGACTGAAAAAGGGGTGGTGTTAAAGCCCGATCTTGAGAAAATGAAGGCTTTAATGACAAATGCATTATAAATGCTAAAAAAACGCTTTTTTTACTCCGGAATTCGGGCACATTAGGGTGGTTTTGTGTTAGAATAATTCGGTTTTCAGAACATCAGAACAGGCTGCTTGCTTAGTGCTGGTTTTATATTAGTTTTGTGTCTGTTCTGCAAGCGTTAGGCATTAACAGGCACAATAACTGCCATCGTCTTAATGCTGTATTTTTTGCCTTAATAAAGATAAAAAACGGAAATATAACCACTAAATGTCAGATTTTGCAAAAGAACTCCTCCATATAAATATTGAGGAGGAGATGAAGCAGTCCTATATGGATTATGCCATGAGTGTAATTGTAGGGCGTGCACTCCCTGATGTCCGGGATGGACTCAAGCCCGTTCACCGCCGGGTCATTTATGCCATGCATGAAACCGGCATGGACTGGAATAAACCCTATAAAAAGTCAGCCCGTATTGTCGGTGACGTACTGGGTAAATATCACCCACATGGTGATACTGCGGTTTACGATACCATCGTACGAATGGCCCAGGACTTTTCCCTGCGGTATATGCTGGTGGACGGGCAGGGCAACTTTGGTTCCGTGGATGGTGATTCACCGGCCGCCATGCGTTATACCGAAGTCCGCATGGCTAAAATTGCACATGAACTGCTGGCAGATATTGATAAGGAAACCGTCGATTTCAGCCCCAACTACGACGAATCCGAACACGAACCCACCGTCTTACCCACTAAAATACCCAATTTGCTGATTAACGGCTCATCCGGTATTGCCGTGGGTATGGCGACTAATATTCCTCCGCATAACCTGACCGAAGTTATTAACGGCTGTCTGGCTTATATTGATAATCCTGATATTACCATTGCTGAACTGATCAAACTGATCCCGGGGCCGGATTTCCCAACTGCGGGAATTATTAACGGTTCACGCGGCATACATGAAGCCTATCATACTGGGCGTGGTCGGATCCGTGTACGTGCCCGGACAGAAATTGAAGATATGGGTAATAACCGTGAACGAATCGTGGTAACCGAATTACCTTATCAGGTGAATAAGGCACGTCTGCTGGAACGTATTGCCGAGCTGGTAAAAGAAAAGAAAATCGAAGGTATTGCTGAACTTCGTGATGAGTCGGATAAAGATGGCATGCGCATGGTGATTGAGACCAAACGCGGTGAACCGGCTGATGTTCTGCTTAATAATCTGTTTAAGCATACGGCCATGCAAAATGTATTCGGCATTAATATGGTGGCTCTGGTTGACGGCCAGCCAAAACTGTTTAACTTAAAAGAGCTGATTGAACAGTTTATCCGCCATCGTCGTGAAGTGGTCAACCGCCGCACGGTGTATGAATTACGCAAGGCCCGGGAACGGGCGCATATACTGGAAGGGCAGGCCGTTGCCTTGGCCAATATTGATCCTTTGATAAAACTGATTAAGGAATCCGCCAATCCGCAGGAAGCCAAGGCTAAACTTATTTCCACGGCCTGGGAACCCGGTCTGGTTAAAGAGCTATTGTCCGGCGGCGGTGAACAGTCCCGTCCCGACGGTCTGGAAGCTCAGTTCGGTCTGGCCGAAGACGGTTATCACCTGTCGCCTGTGCAGGCACAGGCTATTCTTGATTTGCGTCTGCACCGTCTGACCGGTCTTGAAATTGAAAAAATTGTGGCTGAATACAAGGAAATCATTGAAAAAATCAAATGGTATCTGGAAATTCTGGGCAGTCAGTCGGTTCTTATGGGCGTTATCCGGGAAGAACTTGAAGCCATGATTGCTCAGTACGGTGATGAACGCCGTACTGAAATCCGTGAGTCTGAAGACGATCTGTCCTATGAGGATATGATTGTAGAAGAAGACCGGGTGGTGACACTGTCTCATGAAGGCTATGTGAAAACCCAACCACTGGCTGATTATACGGCTCAGCGTCGTGGTGGCCGGGGCAAGTCTGCCACCTCCATGAAAGATGAAGACTTTATTGATAAACTGTTTGTCGCCTCCAGTCATGACACCATCCTGTGTTTTACCAATGCCGGTCAGGTGTACTGGAAAAAAGTCTATGAACTGCCGCTGGCCAGCCGCGGTTCCCGAGGTCGCCCCATTATTAATATCCTGCCGCTGGATCCGGATGAAAAAGTCAATGCCATCCTGCCTATTAAGGAATTTGTCGATGGGCAGTTTATTTTACAGGCGACGGCTAACGGCACAGTTAAGAAAACTCCGCTGCTGGATTATTCGCGTCCCAGAAGTAATGGTATTCGTGCCATTGAACTGCGTGAAGGTGACAGGTTAATTGATGTCCAGCTCACTGACGGTCAGCAGGACATTATGCTGTTTTCCACTGAAGGCAAGGCCATTCGCTTTAATGAATCACTGGTCCGCTCCATGGGGCGTGTGGCAACAGGGGTCCGGGGAATTAAACTCCCTGAAGGACAGAAAGTGATTTCCCTGATTGTGGTACCGCCAGAATGCGAAGACCGTTATGTGCTGACTGCCACAGAAAATGGCTATGGTAAACGCACCCGAATTTCAGAATATCCTGTTAAGGGACGGGGCGGTATGGGCGTTGTAGCCATTAAGACTTCGGAACGTAATGGTTCTATGGTCGGTGCCTGTCTGCTGGATGAAAACAGTGAAATTATGCTGATCACCGATGGCGGAACCATCGTCAGAACTCGTTCTTCAGAAGTCTCAGTCGTCGGCAGAAATACCCAGGGTGTACGTTTAATACGTCTGACCAATGATGAAAAACTGGTTCAGATTGCCCGGGTATGTGAAACCGAAAACGATGAAACCGAAAATAATGATGCTCAAAATGAAACATCGAAAAATGGTCAGTCAGAGGGCGAAGATAACAATTAATTCAACATCAGATTCAGGTGGTGTTTAAAGCGCCTAAATCTGAATTTCAACTCAATTTTAATCAAGGAATTGCAATGTCAAGAGTGTTTAATTTCAGTGCAGGGCCAGCCATGTTACCCGAGGCTGTTATCAAAAAAGCCAGTGAAGAAATGCTGGACTGGCGTGGAGAAGGCATGTCTGTTATGGAAATGTCTCACCGCGGTAAGGCGTTTATGTCCATTGCCAGCAAGGCCGAGGCTGATTTAAGAACTTTAATGGCTATTCCTGATAATTACAAAGTGCTGTTTATACAGGGCGGCGCCAGTTCCCAGTTTGGTGCTATTCCACTGAATTTATTAGGCGATAAAAAAACAGCCGATTATATCAATACCGGTATGTGGTCTAAAAAAGCCATTGCTGAAGCGAAGCGTTATTGTGATGTAAATGTTGCAGCCAGCTCAGAAGATTCCGGCTTTACCACTATCCCTGATTTTGCGGACTGGAAACTGAACCCAGATGCCGCCTATGTACATTACACACCGAATGAAACCATTGGCGGTGTGGAATTTGACTATATTCCTGATACGGGTAATGTGCCATTGGTAGCGGATATGTCTTCTACCATACTGTCTCGTCCTGTGGATGTTTCAAAATTTGGTATGATTTATGCCGGTGCCCAGAAAAATGTCGGCCCTGCTGGTCTGACTCTGGTCATTATTCGTGACGATCTGCTGGGTCATGCGGCAGACATCACCCCTACCATGCTTAACTATAAAACTCATGCCGATGCGGACTCCATGTATAACACGCCACCTACTTACAGCTGGTATCTGGCTGGGCTTGTTTTTGAGTGGCTGCTGGAGAACGGCGGACTGGAAGCTATGGGCAAAATAAACAAATCCAAATCAGATAAATTATATGCCGCCATTGACGGTAATGATTTTTATGCCAATCCTGTTGAAAAACGTTACCGCTCCTGGATGAATGTGCCTTTTACTCTGAAAGATGCCGAGTTGGATGCCGTATTTTTAGAGCAGGCCGCCGCAAAAGGTCTGGCCACTCTGAAGGGACATCGTTCTGTCGGTGGTATGCGTGCCAGTATATACAATGCCATGCCTGAAGCCGGTGTCGATACTCTGGTTGAATTTATGGCTGAGTTTGCAAAAGCTAACGGTTAATAAGGGGCGGCAACAATGAATAAAATTTTAACACTGAATAATATCTCTGTGGCCGGTCTTGAAAAATTCCCCAGAGATAACTATGAAATTGCCTCTGAAATTCAGAACCCCGATGCGATTTTGCTGCGTTCTTTTAAAATGCATGATATGGATATTCCCGATAGCCTTAAAGCAGTAGGCCGCGCCGGAACTGGAGTCAATAATATTCCAATTGACAAGATGAGTGCAAAAGGTATCCCGGTGTTTAATGCGCCAGGGGCTAATGCCAATGCCGTAAAAGAGCTGGTTGTGGCCGGCATGTTAATGTCGGCCCGTCATATTGGTCCTGCCTGGGAGTTTGCCAAGAATCTGGAAGGCAGTGATGAAGAAATTGCCAAACAGGCTGAAGCCGGTAAAAAGAATTTTGCCGGTTTTGAATTACCCGGTAAAACTCTGGGTGTGGTAGGTCTGGGGGCTATTGGCCGTGCGGTAGCCAAAGTGGCTGAAGATCTGGGCATGAAGGTGATAGGTTTTGACCCGGGTTTGACCGTTGAAGGAGCCTGGATGCTGTCATCCAGTGTTCAGCAGGCCAGCAGCTTTGATGCTATGCTGCCGGAAATCGATTTTCTGACTTTTCATGTGCCACTGGTGGATGCGACCCGTAATATGCTTAATGCTGACCGCATTAAACAGTTAAAAGCAGGGGCAACGGTACTTAATTTTGCCCGTGACGGTATTATTGATGATAACGCCATGGCTGAGGCCTTAAAATCCGGACACTTATACGGGTATGTCAATGACTTTGCCAATAACGCACTGAAAGATGTACCGAATGTGGTCTGTCTGCCACATCTGGGAGCTTCGACTCAGGATGCAGAAGACAATTGTGCCATTATTGTTTCACAAAATGTTAAGGATTATCTGGAAAACGGTAATATCAAACTCTCCGTCAACTTCCCTGAAGTGAATATGCCTCGTTCCCAGGGCTGTTATCGGATCACCATTGCCAATTCAAACCAGCCCAATATGCTGGGGCAGATATCTTCAACCCTGGCTGATGCCGGTTTAAATATTGCCGATATGGTGAATAAATCCAAAGGTGATCTGGCCTATACCATTGTTGATGTAAACAACGAGGTCAGTGACGATGTGGTGGAAAAACTACGTGACATTGACGGTGTACTGGCTGTCAGAGTTTTATAGGCCCTATATAAGCAGGATATATCTTGAGTAAGGATCTCAAACAATTACGTAATGAAATAGACTCTCTGGATAAACAGATCCAGACGTTGCTCAATCAGCGTGCCCAATGTGCTCAGGAAGTAGCCGAAGTTAAAATGGCAGAAGCACAGGAGGGTGAAGAGGTACTTTTTTACCGTCCAGAACGGGAAGCTGCGGTGTTGCGTAATGTAATGGAACGCAATCAGGGTCCATTAAGTAATGAAGAAATGGCCCGTCTGTTTCGGGAGATTATGT